>DAOVVW010000216.1 GCA_030636965.1 Pseudomonadota bacterium
AGACTGATGTCATCGCACGTGGTTGTTGGATCGAGCCTGAGGTTGAGCAGTTCCTTTCTCTCCCTGAGTGTAAAGCCCAGTTCCTTGGCCCGCTTAATGAATCGGATTCTGACGACGGTACTTGTGGGATACTGCCTGTAACCCGATTCTGTCCGCGGTGGTTCGTCGATCAATCCGCTCTTCTCGTAAAAACGGACCGTTTCCACCCCGATGCCGGACTGCCTTGAAACCTTTCCTATTGTCAACTTCATCTTTTGCTCCTTAAATCCTGATTTAAACGTTGCCTTCTCCACAGGTTATATGTTGCCCAACCTGTAACTAGTACAGCAAGTACGATCATCAGGGGAACGAGGCTTTCCTTTAGATAACTCGTCACCACTCCAATGCTGATTCCTCCTATCAGGAAAACCAGCAGCAAACCACAGCACAAAAGGTGAAGAATCCCCAGAAGAACCAATCTTAACCTGTCTTTTGTCTGATCTTTAACCTTGCCTACTTCCACTTTTACTACCTCCATAACAGCAAAATAAAGGCAATTGATTCCCGATTCTTGACTACTATTATAGTATAAACTCCGTAGTATACTACAGGGTCAAGGGGAAATTTGCTCCCGACAAAAATTAATTCATTCCAATGGGCTGGTGACGTCAGGTATGGTTCAAGTGAATGGTAGTGGGAAACAAGGATTTAATGAAAACTGGTCCAGCTGATCAGCCCAGCTCCCTGAGATACTCTAGAAGGTCGTCGAGGTCCTGATCCGAGATTTTCCACCTTGGCATGGTTCTGTCCATTTGTTTTCCGGAAGGTTCGACTGCCTCGCGGATGGCCCTCCTTATATCCTCGTCGGTAAATGCCTCTTCTTCACCCTCTTCCTCATCGTGGTGCTGACCTGAAATGAGGGCGGAATACCTTATATCGCCGGGGATATGTGTCCCCATCATAACGGGCAGACCGCCTTTACCGTCAGGGCCGTGGCAGTTGATGCAGCTCCCGCCCATCATGCGGAGCCAGTGCGGTCCGCCCCTGAACGGTATTTTCTGCCCATCGCCGTCAATCCCGAGATAGTAGATACGCTCTCCGTTGGATGCGTAGGACCCCTTGTCGTACACTCCGCCTGCGCCCCATCCCGAGAAGGAGGCCATGTGCCGGCTGCCTGCGCCGGATAGACACACACCGGCAATCCCGAGAATCAGTAGTCCCAGGCCCCACCACAGGGTACGGCGGGATCTCTTGCCGTTCATCCTCCGCCCTCCAGGGTCCTCTTCCTTTCCTCGAACTCCTGTGTATCGATCTCACCTTTCGCGTAGCGCTCCTTGAGGATCTCTAAAGGATCACGCTCCCTGGATATGACTCTTTCTCCAGGTGTGGTAATCCCGCCGTGACCGGTAGTGAAATAGCGGATGATCAGTATTGCACCAATGATTATTATCGCCCAGAAAAAGATCATCATGATCATCCCTCCGAATCCCCACATTCCGTAACCCTGGTTTCCCCATCCCATCATAACTGTATCCTCCTTTAAGTTGTTTCTCTCAGGCAGGCTTCATAACTCGAGTATAGCCCCAGCAGAAAGGTTGGCAAGCTCCTGCTCAAGATCAGGGGGGCGTAAGATTGTAGGATTGGGGTCAGGTCCCATATCTTTAGGTGTTTTACGTTAACCAGCGACGCGAAACCCGAAACCTGGAGCTCGAACAGGCACTTGGCGATACCAAGTGCCTGTGAGTATTATCACTTTTAACTTGTTTTTTAGTGTTACTTATGGTAGGTGATGTTTGCCGGGGTAAATATTGTATTACTTCGGATTATTACAGAAACGTGGGAGTTCGGCTTGCTAGATATGAGTGTCCGGGGTCACCGCCCCGGACTTTTTGTTGCAGGCAAGCCGTGCCGCAATGTTAGGGCAGATCTTCAAGGAGGGGCTAGAAGATGGCAGATGGAACGGTAAAGTGGTTCGATGAGAGAAAAGGATTCGGTTTTATTGAGCAGGAGGACGGCCCGGATGTATTCGTGCACTTCTCTGTGATAACAGGTGAGGGATTCAAGACCCTCCAGGAGGGTCAGAAGGTAACATTTGAGATCACCGAAGGCCCAAAGGGACTTCAGGCTACAAATGTTATCCCTGAGTAAGGCTGCTCTCTCATGTATTAAAGCCCCGGCACTGCCGGGGCTTTTTTTTATTCAAAGTGCCCTTATAAAATGGTTCACACCCGCTCCCTTCCGGTCACTCAAGGTGCCAGGGATAAAGGCTGTTTCACCACGGAGGCACGGAGCTCACGGAGGAAAACTTCTGGGCCTGCGGTAAAACACTATGAGAACAAGGGCGATCTTTTTGAACCACAGAGTTCACAGAGAACACAGAGGGTTTGGATAGGGAGGAGGCAAGAGGCAGAAGGCTGGAGTTTTTTCGCCCAACGTCCAACAACGTCTCTGGCGTGACAGACGTAACTTGTAATAGCTAATAGTACCCCCTCCCCTTAAGTCCCCTCCCGCCTGGGGAGGGGAATAAACCCCCATACCCCGATACGTATTCCTCCGTGCCTCCGTGGTGAAACCCAGACCTTGAGCTTTTCTCTGTGTCCTCTGCCTGCCCTGAGCCTGTTGAAGGGTGACCTCTGTGGTTCAAGCTCTTATCATTTACCGTGTGACAGATTATCTGAATTGATTACCTGATTCCGTTGTACCCGTAGACTTTTACGATTGTCACACTTGCACCATCCGGGTCGGTGGCCGAGTCGGAAACCATTTCAAGCCGCTCGAAGCGATCCTCCAGAAACCCCTTATCATTTTCATAGCTGTGGAAGCTTACAAACAGGGCATTGTCATTAATGTGGTCTTTCGGATCGAACCACAGTTCATGGTTCCTACCGTGCACACTTCCAGTTCCCAGGACTGTGACTTCAGGCTGATCCGTCGTGTAGAAGGCTATTAAAGATGAGAGGGCGTACGACTTCGTAAAGAGGAAGGCCGGTCCTTCACCTTGCAAATCAGAAAACACCCGGGCAACTTTCTCGCCTGTTTCTATTGGCGGGATTACGGCTTTTTTTAGCTGGGCGGCGTTGAATTTTTCCGGTCTCAGGGGATAACTCCAGTCATGCGGAACTATCCACAGCATCAGGGGGATCGATAACAGGATGAGAACTGTTGCCCATGCAGTTACGGCAGTTAAAATATAACGTAGATTTAACCTGCCATCCCTCAACAAATATCCTGCTACGGCAACTGCGAGAAAAGGATAGCCAACGCCGGGCCAGTGGGCTCCTACCCTGTTAGTGAGGCTGATTAGCAGAAACCCTGAAAGGGGCACGAGTGCGAATATCGTTGGGATATCCCAAGCAAGGTTTTCCCTTCTTCTGGATGGGAAGAATGCCATGAAAGCCGGAAATGCAAAGATCAACACAAGTGG
>DAOVVW010000022.1 GCA_030636965.1 Pseudomonadota bacterium
CTACGACCTCGTAACCCATCATATCGGGGAGCGCCACACTGATAACTGCCGCATCAGGAGGGTAAGTGTCCATGATATTCAGCGCTTCTTCCCCCGTGACGACTATCTTGCTGTTAAGGCTTCCCCTTGCCAGGATCTTGACAATAAGATCAGCGAGTTCTGTCTCGTCCAACACGACAAGAACAGTGCGTGAACCTTCCTGCGGCTTTACGGGCTCCTGCGGCAGGCGGATATTGATAAGCGCCCCGCATTTCCTGCAGTTAAAGGAGGTCACACCCTTGGGCAGGCGATCAGGGTGGACCTTGAAACGCTTCGAGCAGACTGGACATGAAACGATAAGATCATCCATTTTACAGCGCTCCTGAGAAAGCTTTGCCGGGCATGCGTATGGGCCTTATAGCCCGGACGGAAGGTTTATGGGTCAGTTCGCCTCCTGGATCTTGGGCTCTTCAGCCATGGTCAGGGCTTTCTCCAGGTTGAGGAGAATAATCAGACGATCGTCTATCCTCCCGACACCCTTCAGAAAATCTGCGTCAACTCCACCTATGATCTCCGGGGGAAGCTCAATGCTGCTAATGGGAATATTTATAACCTGTACTACTGAGTCGACGAACAGCCCGTAGAAATTATCCGCTACACTTACTACGATGATCCTCGCTTTCGGGTTATCCTCGCCCTCTGCGAGTCCAAGCCTCATCCTTACGTCGAAAATAGGTATGATGATGCCCCTTAAAGAAATGATACCCATTACATAATCGGGTGTTTTCGGAATCTCGGTCGTTTCCCGAGGTCGGACGATCTCCTTGATGTCCATGATACTCAGACCATATTCCTCCCCACCGATAGTAAAAGTCAGAAGCTGAAGATTCTCTTCCTCTACTTCCTGCTCGGGTTTCCGGGTCTGGGCAAGAAGTATGTCATCCAACGTGTCAGTTTCCTGAACCGCCACCTTATCGTCAACTTTTTCTACGGCGGCCGGTTTTACGCTGACAGCGGCCTCTGTCGGAACAGGTGTGGTTTTTTCCTTTTCCGGCTCTATAACAGATTCTGTTGCCTCTTCGGAAATGGTTGCCGCCTCCTCAACCGGTGCTTTTCCGACATCTTCTGTTGGCAAACTTTTTGGCGTGGGCCTGGTTTTTCGGGGCTTTTTCTCTGGCGCTGCAGCTTTGGCAGAGGTTTTTTTCTTTTGGGTTTTCTTTTTACCGGCTTTGGAAGCGTCTTTCTTCTTTTTCGCCTTTTTTCTGATCTCCACGAGGTCCATAGCTCTAACTCCCCTGAGGCTTGCTAAAGGATGGCACAAGGTCAAGGTCCTGTACAACATCCATAATAATATCGGGCCCGATCTGCCCGACCTCTTTTGAAAATCCTGCTAGCAGTGCATTGGACGCAATGTTGTTTATCACCCTTGGCAATCCTGCCGAATATTCATAAACGACGTCAACCGCCTCACCGGTGAATAAATCCTCATTTCCACCAACGATAGACAGTCGGTAAGAAATATACTGCTCTGTATCATGGCGACCCATGGCCGTCAGATGATACTGGATGCCGATTCTCTGCCTGAGCGCTGCATAAGTTGGGTTATTGAGGCGCTTTTTGAGCTCCGGCTGTCCGATGAGTATCAAGGATATCAGGTTGAGATCATCGAGTTGGTAATTCGTCAGCAAACGTATTTCCTCAAAAGTCGGCCTGGTTGGTATCAACTGGGCCTCATCGATTATAATTACAGGGCAGATTCCTCCCTCGTAAAATTCGTAGATAGCTCTGTTTAACTGCTCCAGCAGCCCTGTCTTCTGATAAGCAGGCTCCTTAACTCCCATCCTCCCGGCCAGAGTTCGCAGGAACTGATTAGGCGAAAGGCGTGGATTGATTATCAACACAGGATGATAATCATCACCTAAAGAATCTATAAGGATTCTGGAAAGGAGGGTTTTACCTGTGCCGATCTCGCCTGTAAGAAGCGTCAATTCCCTCTCCTCAGCACCATACTGGAGCCTGGCCAGAGCCTCTTCATGTACCGGGCTGGGGTAGAGGAAAGCCGGATCAGGTGTCTTGCCGAAGGGTTTTTTATTAAATTCGAAATGCTCCTCGTACACAGCTACACCTTCCTGTCAAGAGCACCCAGTCTGACCGCTTCCATCATCAGACCGCCCACATCCAAAACAAGTACTGTCGACTGATCTCCCAACTCCGCAGCACCGGCAAGCCCTTCAATTCCTTCAAATGCTTCTCCCAGAGGCTTTATCACTACATCCTGGTTTCCCAGCAGGTCATCGACTAAAATACCCATGGCTCTTGTACCGATCCCGATTATAACTATATAGGGTTCACTGCTTTCCACATCCTGTACCGGCAGATCGAATATTTTCTCCAGGCTGAAAAGGGGTATCATGGTGTCGCGAAGTGTTATTATCTCCCTTCCCTCGATAGTCTTGATCTGCTTTCTCGGGATCTGCAGCGTCTCCTTGACTGCACCCATGGGAATTGCGTAAAGGTTCTCACTGCTTTTGATCATGAGGGCCTGAAGAATAGCCAGGGTTATGGGTAAGGTCAGCACCATTCTGGTACCAACGTCTAAAGTCGTGTTCACCTCCACCGTTCCCCCTATCTCCTCCAGTTCCCTTTTCACAACATCCATGCCTACCCCGCGTCCGGAAACCTCTGATACGGTGACTTTTGTGGAAAAACCGGGAAGGAACAGAAAGGACAGTATCTCATCCTCCGACAGGACTTCATCGCCCTGGACAAGTCCCCTCTCCCTGGCAATGTTCATAACCTGGGCAAGATCGATCCCTCTCCCATCATCTTCCACCTCGAGAACAACATGGCTGCCCTGCTGATAGGCAGACAATCTGATAAGCCCTTCAGGGTTCTTTCTCTTTGCCTCTCTATCTTCGGCGGATTCGATCCCGTGGTCGATGGAGTTGCGGACAATATGAAGCAGAGGTGATACCATCTCTTCCATAATCATCTTGTCAAGCTCGGTTTCCCCTCCATGAAACTCAATCCTGATATTCTTGCCGGTTTCTCGGGCAATCTTTTTTGACACACGCTGAAGCCTGTTAAAAAGTTGGCCCATGGGCACCATTCTGATGTCCATCACTGCGTCACGCAGGTCCACAAGTTTACGTTCAATGAGAACGCTGCTTTTTTCTATTTCCAGGACAAGGCTGCTGATTTCCGTCTCTGAACCTGTCCCCGTGCGCTCGGCAATACCAGCAAGTCCGGATCTTAAAATTACCAGTTCGCCTACAAGGTTCATCAGATAGTCCAGTTTCTGGATATCCACCCGTACGGTGTTGGATACTCCCCTCACTTCTTCCTCGAGGACATCGCTCCCGCCATCCTCCATAATGCTAACAGACAAAGCCGATGCTCCAACCTCAGGTTTCGGAGCTGCTTCAGGTGAGGTTCTGTATTCCACGGTTACAAGATCTAATCCGATGTCCATGAAACTGTTTATAACAGCGCTCTCCTCGTCCCTGGATGTGAAATAAAGAAAAAAACCGATAGAGGAACTGTCCCCGCCCGAATCTGTCTGGGGCAAGGTGGTAAGGAGCTCACCACCTTCCTTGATCAGTTCCGTTATTTCTTTTAGCTGAACATCGAAAGTCTCTATCGGGAAGGAGCATTCCACCGAGTAGAACGGCACTTTCTTGCGAATGTTGTCCCTGAAGCGGTGTTCTTCGTACTCTGAAAGCACGCTAGTTATCCCCTCAGGAACATTCAGGTAAACTGAAAGATCCTCATCATGGGAAGATACTCCCCCACTTTCCAGATTTTCCAGTTCCTCTATAAAAAAGGTTACATCGACGGCTGCATCGCTTTCGCCGGAGGCAACTGAACGGACCATTTTGACAATCAGCTGCACACCGCCCGAAAGTACTTCGATCACCCCCTCGTTAAGGGGTATCTTGTCCAGGCGTATTGAGTCCAGAAGGCTTTCGAAATGGTGAGCGAGGCCACTGAGATTTGTGAGGTTCAGCATCCCCGACAGACCCTTGAGTGAATGAGCATGCCTGAAAAAGGCGTTTATTATGTCAGGCTTCCTGTGATCATCTGGAGACAGATCCATAAGAAGGCTGATGGACTCTTCGAGGTTGTCTAGAATATCCTCAGCCTCAGATACAAAATCTCTGAGCGATTGATCCAATATCAGGCTCCTGTCGAACTGTCAGTCCAGGAGTTGTGTAACCTGCTCCTGAAGCACAGCAGGCTCGAAAGGTTTTATAATATACCTGTCCGCGCCCAGTGCAAGACCCCTCTCCTTGTCAACATCCCTTCCCTCGGTAGTTACGATTATGATTGGAATGTGTTTATAATTCTCGCTCCCCTTCGCAAAACGGACCAGCTCCAGACCGTTTATATCGGGCATATTTATATCTGTAATGATAAGGTCGGGAGTACTTTCCGGCAGCTTTCTCAAGGCCTCGAAACCGCTTTCCGCTTCAACGACCCTTATGTGGGGCAGATCCTCCATAGAGGAGACGATAAGTGATCTCGTTATGGGGGAATCTTCTACTACAAGAATTGTCTTTCTCATGGAGATACTCCTGGTACCGCAGTCCTGAATCTAGCCACTCTCTTTTAGCTTCATCTCGAGAAACGCCCTGTCCAGAGCAAGACCTGTATGACTCAGAAAGATATCCAGGCTCTGCGTGGGTTCGATGCTCTGCCTTTCCGGCAGATCATCACAGTAAAGGACAACTGCTGCTTTACCCATGCTAATGACCGGCCCTACATAAAACTCACCCGGGATCTCCCCTCCGAGGGACTGGAGAAGAACATCCAGTATCTCATCATCGTCAGGTGAGCCGCGGTAACTCTGATGGGCTTCTATGACCTTGTTGAAGATCGATCCTTCCGTTCTTGGCAGGACCAAGGAGCGAACCATTTTATCGGGATCAAGTACGTCGCCAAGGTCCACTCCAAACTGTCCGAGACCCCTCATATCTTCCCGTCTGACAAGGAACAGGACTGCTCTCGAGGCGAATTCGGACGCAAACCGTAGTGCCAGTAGCGTGATCTCCCCACTTATATCCTGCCGGTTGAGTTCGGCAACAAAGGAGCTTAATTTTGCCATATGAGGGTCTGTCGGTTCACTCGGCTTCTGGACATCCGGTTCAATCCAGGTATCCAAAGGCAGATCGATACTTTCCAGATCATCCGACAGTTCTCTTTCCAGGTCGAAATATTCTTCCTGATCCTCCTCTGCTTTCGTCTCGATAAATTCGGTGATCCTCTCGATCAGCCTCTTGAACTCATCCTGGTATTGATCAGAGTCATCATCTGAAGTGTCCTCAGCATCTAGAGAAGGGAGTAACATGAGTTCCACGGATTCCAGATTAACCAAGTCATCACGCGGACTTTCGACGTTTTTCTCAAAAGCGATCACAGAAGCAGGCAGATTGATACCAAGATCCCAGAGAGTCGAGAGAATATCGAGCCCTCCGAGGCGAACACCATCCGCTAATCCTTTTGCCATCATATCCAGAATAAGATACGGGAAGATCCTGTGAGTCCTCAATTCCTGTATCCGTACCAGCGTGGATACGGCATCATCAAAATGCAGAAGGTTGATATCGGATTCACCAAGGGCGTCGGTGATACCTTTTTTCAGAGCCGGATCTCCTGTCACGAGGATAATGACTTTGGCTATTCTCTCCGGCAGTGGAGGAATGGATTCAGGTATGTAGAAGGATTGAAGTTCTGCCGCAGCAGTTTCTGCATCATCAGCAAGGATATCCACCTGGTCACCGAGATCCATTGTATCTGAAGTCACCCCTCCGGCAAGGGCCTGGTCCCTGCGCTGTTCATCCCTGATCCTGGCGCCCTCCATCACGATAAATTGAGAGCTTATTCCGTTATCCAGAAACAGGAGGCCCATGCGCATGAAAAGGGGGCTCTCATCGTCGTTCTCCACCAGTTGGAAGCTGAAGGTTCCCTCTTCCCACATGAAGAAGGCATAGAGCATATCCTCCACCTTTTTTCTGAGGGTTTTCTGAAACGCTTCAGGGGTGACACCCAACTCATCGAAAAGAACGCTCTTAAGTTCGTCGGGCGAAGATACCTTCTCCAGACTGTCTCTTATTCCCTCGATCTGGGTGCGTTCCACCAGACCGTGGGAAACCAGGAGGCTCAGGACACCTTCTTGTTCAATCGAGCTGCTTGCAAAGATGATCTTTCCATCCCTGATAAATACATTGCCCTCCCCTTCAGGCCCTTCGATACGAAGGAGCCCGGACCTTCGGGAAAGGCTGACTATCTGCAGGATCTCTCCAAGAGAAAGATCTTCAAGTTTCCCAACAAGGCTCATCGCGGGATCGATGATATTCGCACTGCCCTCTACAGGTTTGTTTGTATCCCCAGCGCTCACTTTCCCTCCAGAAGCCTGTCCGCAAGAGGCTGTGGCAGACCCAACTCACTCATTTTTTCATGGGTTTTGCCAACGTCATACGTAACACGGATCAAGGAAAACTCGGATTTCTCCATATCGATCAGCCCGAAACAGGCGGCAGGATTGCCGTCCCTCGGCTGCCCTACGCTTCCCACGTTAATAAGATATCTGCTGCCCTCTTCCAGGTGCAAACTGTCTCCTGGAACGATCGAAACAGCACCGTCCGAATCCATCCTGACAACCACCGGCTGATGGGAGTGACCCACAAAGCAGAGTTCTCCTTCGAAGTAGGGAAGATTCATCTCAGCGTCCCAAAGTGTGAAGATATAGCCCCATTCTCCCGGTAAGCTGGGATTGGCGTGAACGATTGTAATACCATTCCTGGTCTCAGTCAGGGGAAGGTCGGACAAGTATCTGGCCTCTTCCTCCCCAAGATGCTCGGCATTCCACCGTATCGCTTCACGAGCGTACAAATTGAAGGAATCGGACTCAATAATGCCTACTGCCGCAAAATCGTGATTTCCGGCAACCGCCAGATCGGCGTTCTCGGCAACCCAGTTGGTGCAGGGGTCAGGATCCGCACCGTAACCCACAGCGTCTCCGGCGAAATAGACCTCATCCACTGACAGGTTCACAAGCTCCTCTGCGACCGCTTCCATGGCCTCAAGGTTGGAATGTATGTCCGAAATGATTGCAATTTTCATAACTGGCTCTGCCTGGGAGCTAACCCGGCCCTACAGTCGGATCCACCTTTGAGTCCTTAATTCTATCACTGAGAACTGTCAGGAGTTCAGGGGAGCCCACATATAGAAACAGTTTTCCGCCTAACGCGTTTCCCGTGCTTGGAAATGACGTTATGAGGTCCTCGTCGATATTCCTGTCGCGGTCACCATTGACCGGGAAGGCTTCAATAGCCAGTTTCTCGGCACCGATCCCGGCTGCTGAGGAGAACCCCAATGTAAAAGCCTCTCTCCTCATTTCTCTATTGAATTTATCCTTTGATCCCAGACCCACGAGAAGAACCTGAGACGCTGATATCTTGCCCTGTGTGGCCAGGAGCGTAATTGTACCAAACTGGAACAGGTCAGGCCTTTTTTTCCAGAGTTTGCTGATGGACGCGTTCAGTACCCAGTCGAGCTGCCCCAGAAAGCCGGTGAGGGGACATATATCATCGAAGTGCCCCAATATCAGGGCATCACCGTCGAACTTCATGGGATCCGAACCTCTAAGATGCAGTTTCATTTATATCCCTTCCGACGTTAACCCTTATTCTGTCAAGAACACCGTTTACAAATATACTGGAATCCTCTCCACCGAAACTCTTCGCAAGTTCTATGGCTTCATTAATGATCACTTTCACGGGAGTATTTTCATGCTCCGTCATCTCATAAGCCGCCAGCCTCAGAACGTTTCGATCCACAACCGCCATCCGCGAGAGCTCCCATTTGAGAGCGGCATCCGTTATCAGTGAATCCAACTCGTTCAGCCTCTCCCTTGTGCCTTCCACAAGATCCCTGACAAACTCCCTATCTTCATCTGCCATTTTCCACCAGTGCAAATGTTCCTCAAATGCAGGACCCACCGGACCGGGATTTATGTCCAGTCCATACAGGATCTGGATCGCCATTTCCCGTGCACTGCGTCGGCTGCCCATCTTTTCACTCCAGCTCTATATTTCACGAAGCAGGTTCGTCATCTCAATTGCACTTGCCGCCGCCTCAAATCCCTTGTTGCCCGTCTTGGCTCCTGCCCTGTCGATGGCCTGTTCGAGATTGTCGGCAGTAATAATACCAAAGGTCACCGGTAGCCCGCTTTCCAGAGAAATTTGGGCGATACCCTTGGTAACCTCGGAAGCAATGTAGTCGAAATGTGGAGTCTGTCCCCTGATCAGGGCTCCAAGACAGACTATGGCGTCTACTTCCCCGGATCTCGCTATCTTCTGGGCTGCCAGCGGGAGCTCGAAGGATCCGGGAACACGATAGATCGAGATACCGGTCTCCTCGGCACCGTGACGCACAAGACAGTCAAGAGCGCCCTCGATGAGCTTTCCGGTGATAAAATCGTTGAACCGGGAAGCAACAATGGCAACCTTCAGACCGGTCGCATCCAGCTTACCATCTACTGTTTTGTGTTTTGTCATCTATCTATCCCCTTTTTCCCATGCTCCGGGTTATTTCCTCGACGCATTTTTTGTAATGCGGTTCAAGTTGTTAGTTGCAAGTCGTTAGTTGATAGTTATTACCAACAACCAACAACTAACAACCAACAACTTAGTTAAATTTTCCCTAAAAGGTGCCCAAGCTTATCCCGTTTGGTCTTCAGGTATCTGATATTTTCCTCCCTGGCCTTGACCTCGATGGGAACCCTCTCCTTAACCGACAGGCCATAACCCTCCAAACCCACAATTTTCTTTGGATTATTCGTCAGAAGGCGGATCTTACCAACTCCCA
>DAOVVW010000295.1 GCA_030636965.1 Pseudomonadota bacterium
CGATGAGTGGTCCAGTGCGCCGGACGGCCCCATCCCGTCAAGTGTGGGCACACCCCCATCCACCAGAAAGTTGGCGTCAGAGGTCCCCCCTCTCCTCTCTTTTTCCACCTTTTGTCCCAGCTCTAGAGCTATTTTACTAACCATGTCATACAGTTCTTCTGTTCCTTCAAGTGGACATCCGGCGGGCCGATGGTGATGACAATTGACAGTAGCGCCGGTCATCGGGTTTTCCGGGTTTTTCACTATTTCGTTGATCCGGCCCAGGGTCTTTTTTTCCGCGTCACCGTCCCAGAACCGGTATTCGAAGGAAGCTGTTGCAAGATCCGGAATGACGTTGGTGGTGGTCCCACCGGATATCTTCCCGACGTTTAGGGAGATCCCCCCTTCCCCGTCGTTGAGAGCTTCCAGTGACTGGACCATACGGGCTAACTCGAGGATGGCACTGGCCTTGGGCCCCTCCCATACACCAGCGTGCTGTGCCTCGCCGGTGACAGTAAGTTTGAACCTTCTTATGCCTCGCCTGGCGTATACTACCTCGCCACCCCTACCGCCGCCCTCAAAGACAAGACCGAAGGAGGCCCATTTTGCCAGTTCCTTGATTATGGGCCGTGAATGGGTTGATCCAATTTCTTCATCCCCGTTGATGAGGCATTTTATCGGAATGGATGCAAGCAATCCCATCTCATCAAGGATCCGCAGGGCATGGATGATGACGACTACCCCCGCCTTCATGTCTGTGATCCCGGCGCCGAAGATCCTGTTCGTGGTTTCCTCATACCTCCTTGACTCCGATTCAGGAGGGAATACTGTGTCCACGTGGCCCAGCAGCACTAGGTTAAGCCCCACCTGCTCTACCCCTGTCGAGAACAGGTGGTGGTTAACACCGTTTCGGTCCGTTGTTATCTGGTGGTGGAGACTCTCAGGCATATTTTTTCGAACCAACTCACCGGCAAAATTAATTCCCTCGAAGTTCCTGGAATAGCTGTTTATTGAGACTATTTCTTCCAGGAAGGCCAATATCTCCCGGTGCCTGCTTTGAACCTTTCCTCGAATCTCCCGTATCAGATCGTCCATTACATCCTCCCTGCGGCCAGGTGTCTCGGCATCCGGCTCATTTATCCAGGGCCTGTATTTTCTCAATGAAGTATTCGTTCTTCGGCACCCCGTTCTGGATCATCTGGATAATACCGTTCCTGTCGATGAGATAGTTGATCCTCTTTTTGGAGTAGAGCGATTTCAGTTTTCCGTCCACGTCTGAGATCAGCGGAAAAGTGATGCCGTGTTTTTCTGCAAAAACGTTCAGTGCTTCCATACTATCCGCGCTCACACCCAGAACCTGGGTGCTCAGGCTTTCAAAGGTTTCAAGGTCGCGTTTGAAAGCCAGGACCGTGCTCTTTCAAGCGGGTGTGTTTATGGCGTAATAGAAGGCGATGATCACGTATTTCTGGCCCAGGTATTTCTCCAGACTCACTTCACCCTTGTCGGACGCGGCCGTAAAGAGAGGGGCCTTGTCCCCGATGCTCACCGCCTGTGAACCGACCGGCATCAACGCTACACCGACTGTAAAAAATATGATCAACAATGTTCTGAGCACGATATAACCTCCTTTTAAAGAGACTGATGCAACATACCTGTAAAATTTTAGATTACCACATAGATAAATTGCCCACACTTCTACCTCTACACTTCGATCACGCCGTTGGCGTGACTCTGGGCAGGCTTTTACTCATACTGATACTGAGCTTTCTACTCATTGAATTACTGCACCCCGTGGTTATTTTAATAGTGAGAGAAGCGTATTAGAAAGGGAGTGATTGAAATGTTAAGCGCAGCTGAAGCTACCAGGCCGGGATCAAGTGGCTCCGGGATGAAGTTGATAAAGAGAGTGTCCGGAAAGGGCAGCGGCCTGAAATATACAGAGCAGGTGCTCGAGGACGGCCTGTGTGGAAACTAACAGAAACATAACGCTTAAGCCCCCCGATAAGAAGGGGGGCTTTTCTTTGATTCAAGATTCAAGATTACCCTGTGGTGAATGAAACACCGCTTGCACAGGAAACAAAGTCTTTACTGGATTCCGGATCATCCCGCCATGTGCGTGATGTCCGGAATGACAGAGCATTTTGACCCTCCCCGCGTCTCCGGGTCCTCGTGTCACCGCGTCAGACGGTTTTTACCAGACACTAGACCCTAGACACCAGACACTGCTTCTTTCCTCTCCTTACCTTTCCATGGAAAATATAATAAAGTGTGCCCTGTTTCCGAGATCCATAAATGGAAGGGAAGGAGCATGCATGGACGCTAAGAAGGTTCTTATCCTCATGGGAAGTCCCAGGAAAACAGGCAACAGCGCCGTCCTGGCCGAGCATCTGGCCAACGGAGTCAGGGGCGAGGGCGCTCATGTCGAAACCCTTTATATCCACGGGATGGACATCAACCCATGTACCGGCTGTGACGAATGTCAGGAAGAAGATGCGAACGGTTGTATCATCGACGATGGCATGCAGGATGTCTACGGCAAGCTCAGGGAGGCCGATTCCATCGTCTTCGCGAGCCCCATATACTGGTTTTCAGTGACAGCCCAGCTCAAAATGGTGATCGATAGGATCTACGCTATTGGTGGGGGAGATAAAAATATTCTAACGGGGAA
>DAOVVW010000060.1 GCA_030636965.1 Pseudomonadota bacterium
CCTGCGGTGGAAGCGGTCAATGCCCTCATGTATGTGGGCCTTGTGTTGAGAATGGGTATCGGCCCGCGGACGGCTGTGCTCGCCCTGTTCGCGACGGCGCTGCTAGTAGTTACCTTCATCGACCTGGATCACAGGATAATTCCCAATGTCATCAGTTTTCCGGGGATGGCTGCGGGAGTGGTTTTCAGTCTTGCCCCGGGCCATCCGAACCCGGTAGATTCCCTTATTGGACTCCTTGCGGGCGGCGGGTTTCTCTATGCTGTGGCGGCGGGGTATTTCTTTCTCACAAAGCGGGAAGGAATGGGGATGGGGGACATTAAACTGTTGGGGATGATCGGTGCTTTTCTCGGGTGGCAGGCCCTCCCGGTAACGGTGCTGTGCGCTGCCCTGACCGGGTCGGTGATCGGATTAATAGCCATGAAGATACACAAGGAAGGCACTACCTATGCGGTGCCCTTCGGGCCCTTTCTTTCACTGGGGGCCATGGCCCATGTGTTTTTCGGCAGGGAGTTGATACTGTGGTATCTGGGAAGAATGTTTTGAGCTCTCTCTTTGCCCGAAGACAGCACGGGCTCAGGTGGGAGATCATTGTCAGCCTGGGGCTTCTTATGTTCGGGGGAGTTGCTTTCATGGGAACTACGGCCCTGAAGGCGGCTGAAAGGGCCATTGTCCTCCAGAAGGTGGAATCTCTGATGCAGGTCACCCGGTCGGTCAAGGAGACTATCGCCCTGGCCTGGGATGAGGGCATTAAGGATCCGGATCATCTCAACGCCATGGTCAGCCGTATGGTGGAAGGCATGAGACTATCGGATTTCATTATTGCGGACGCCGCTGGCAGGATCATCGCCCACACCAGATCGGAAAACCTTGGTACAGTAACGACCGATCCCCGTATGAAAAGGGCCCTCGAGCTTCGCCGCATGGTAACGACTGATGAGTTCTCCGGACAGAAACCGTTTATGCCGACTGGTTCATGGTCCTTCTCATCACCGCTGTTTTCAGGAGATGAACTGGTGGGAGCATTCATCATCAGCTATCCGATGGAAAACGTCGGCGTTACTTTCAGGGTACACAGGAAGATCATCCTGTCTTTTGCCTTTGCCGACGCTTTCGTTATCATCATCTTTGGCAGCTGGATGATCGGACGGGTGGCCATCAAGCCCCTGGTGAGGATCTCCGAGGGCGCTGCCGCCCTGGCGGCGGGTGATTACAGCTCACGGGTGAAAGTAACGGGGCCGAGGGAGATTGTTGCCCTTTCAGAGTCTTTCAACTTGATGGCGGAGAAAATAGAATCAGCTGTTCAGAAACAGGAGGAACACCTTGAGGCGCTTCAGAAGGCGAACATTGACCTGCGGGCCGCTCAGCAGGAGGCGATGAGGAGCGAAAAACTGGCATCTGTTGGGCGCCTCTCGGCCGGAATCGCCCACGAGATTGGAAATCCCCTTAGCGCCATCCTTGGCTATGCGTCAATTCTTCTGAAGGAGGCCCGGGACGGGGAGGAGAAGGAATACCTTGAGTACATAGAGAAGGAAACGGAAAGGATCCAGCGTATCATCAAAGGGCTCCTTGATTTTTCCAGGCCCAGTGAAGTAGAGATAGAAGAGCTTGATGTCAACTCTATTGTGCAATCTACAGTGGATCTGGTACGCCCCCAGGATGTATTCAGTTATGTTCGCATGGAACTTGACCTTGCTGAAGATCTGCCGGTAGTACGGGGGGACAGGAGTCTCCTGTCCCAGGCTCTGATCAATGTATTTTTAAACGGGGCCCAGGCGATGGATGGTGCCGGGGAGCTGACAGTGACAACCTCGCTGAGAAAGCTGGAAAAAGGCGAGGGCGTTGTGCCGAAAAGGCGGGCTGCGGACAGGGGGGGCAGCGACTTCCTGGCCCTGAGACAGGATATTCCCGGGGAGCGCCAGATGGGAGAGGGGGATGTGGTGGTTAGTATCAGCGTCAGGGATTCCGGTCCGGGAATACCTGCGGATCGACTCGACCGGATCTTCGACCCATTTTTCACCACCAAGGAGCCCGGCGAGGGAACCGGCCTTGGCCTGTCTATCACCTTCGGGATAATCCAGGCTCACCACGGCAGGGTATGGGCAAAGGGCGAAGAAGGAAAGGGAGCGGAATTGATAATTGACCTTCCGATAGAAACTCGCGGTAATGAAACAGAGAGGGAAGACCATGGAACTTAAAAAGATCCTGGTTGTGGATGATGAAAACAGCGTCAGGAACATGATAACGGTCCTTCTTCAGAAGGAACAGTTTGACGCAAGCGGTGCTTCCAGCGGTGAAGAGGCCCTGCAGATCCTGGGAGAGAGGCCCTTTGACCTCGTACTGTGTGACATCAGGATGCCCGGTATGGACGGGTTGGAGGTCCTTTCCACCATTAGATCCCTGTATCCGGATACCACAGTGATAATGATGTCCGCCTTCGGGACTGTGGATCTTGCGGTGGAAGCCATGAAGCAGGGCGCCTACGATTACATCAGCAAACCCTTCAAGACCGATGAAATACTGCTGACTCTCAGAAAGGCACAGGAGCGGGAGAGCCTGCGCAGGGAAAACATCATGCTCAGGGAGCAGATCGAGGAAAAGTATTCACTGGAGGGTGTTGTTGCCAGGAGCCCGGCTATGGTCAAGATCCTCGATACGGCAAAAAAAGTTGCCGAGTACCAGAGCCACGTCCTCATAACCGGAGAGAGCGGGACAGGCAAGGAGGTCCTGGCAAGAGCCGTCCACAATCTCAGCCCGAGAAAGGATGGCCCCTTCGTGGGCGTTAACTGCGGTGCTGTTCCTCCTACACTGCTGGAGAGTGAATTCTTCGGGCATGTCCGGGGTGCATTTACCGATGCGGTGTCGGACAAGATCGGATTATTCGAGGAAGCCGGCGAGGGCACCCTCTTTCTGGACGAGATCGGGGAACTGCCCCTGGATGTGCAGATAAAGTTCCTGAGGGCCATTCAGGAAAGTGAGATCCGACGGGTGGGCGAGAGCACCACCATAAAGGTCAATCCACGGATCATTGCCGCTACGGCAGTGGATCTGGAAAGGGCCGTCAGGGAGGGTAAATTCAGGGAGGACCTCTTCTACAGGTTGAGCGTGGTCCCGATCCATATCCCCCCGCTGCGGGAAAGGAAAGAGGACATAAAACCCCTGGCGGAACACCTCCTGGGTCGGGTATCACAGAGGTTGGGCGGCGGCGGGCCCCTTGTACTTACAAAAGAGGCCATGAAGGCTCTCATGAGCTATCCCTGGCCGGGTAATGTCAGGGAGTTGGAGAACCTCCTCGAGCGGGCCGCAATTCTCTCGGGTTCCAGTGAACTGGGCGAGGAGCAGATAGTTCCCCTTCTATCGGGTGTTGAGGACCGGTTTGTGGATGAGGAGGCCCCGGATGAACTATCCATCAAGAAAGCAATCCGTGATATTGAGCGTCGGTTGATAGTAAAGGCATTGCAAAAGACCATGTATAACAGGAGCAAGGCAGCTCGTTTGCTGGAGATAAGCCACAGGGCGCTGCTATACAAGATCAAGGATTACGAGGTGCAGATACCCAAGTAGACTGAAAATTATTATGTATAACTATGAAAATAATTCATAGTTTGTCTTTGGTTATCTTGCAACCTGCGTAAAATGGGCATTTGGATGTGGAATACCTTTTGCTTAATACGAACCGGAGATATGAGTATGAATGGCAGACCAGGCAGTGAAAGCGGCGTAACTCTTATAGAACTCATGCTGGTGGTGATGATTATCAGTATTGTCATGGCGGTGGGAACCTACAACTTCCTTGCCGAGCTGCCTTCATACAGGTTGAGGGGCGCGGTGAACAAGGTCGCCGCCTCCGTCCAGCTCGTAAAAATGAGGGCGATAGCCACCAACAGGAACTCGTGGCTGGTAGTCAATGCTTCCAATAATTTCTTCTCAGGATTCGTGGACGAGGATGCAGATTCCACTATCGACTCTCCGGGTGAGTATACAAGGACGGGAATGGATATGCCCGACACCTTCGGAGGGAATCCCGGATTTCTGCTTCCTCAGGACGTATCCTTCGGGTTGCCCTCATCCTACGTCAGTGGCCCGGACGGGGTTGCAGGCGATGCAGATGGTGTGTTCGTTGCCGGAGGAGGAAACGATGTTGGTTTCAGGCCTACTGGCTTACCGATCGTGAATCTCGGAGCCTTGCAGAGCCCCACCGAGTCAGTTGTTATCTTCCTGAAGAACACCAGGGGAGAGGGGTTTGCGATTTCAATAGGTATTACGGGCCGGGTAAAAACCTACAAATGGTATGGGGGCAGCTGGCAATGAAAAGAATGGATAAAGAGAAATACAATCATGTTTTTGCAAGGGATCGGGGTTTTACCCTTCTAGAACTTCTCATTGCCATGGCGATCTTCGCCATCGGGCTCCTGGGGATAGTCAAGCTTCAGATGCAGAGCGGTATTGGCAACTCCGGTGCAAGGAATATGTCTTCGGCTGTCAATCTTGCGAGGAACAAGATCGAGGAGATCAAGAAAGTGAGGGAATATTACATTCCCACCACAGGCGGTACGGCGGTAGTTGGTACCGACCTGATAGACCCTGACAGCGGGAACGACCTCGGTAACTGGACAACTCCGGATCACAGTGACGGTGCGTCCCTCGCCGAGGACGGAACGCCGGGGGGGATGTTCACCCGGGCATGGAACGTTGTGGACGACACGCCTGAAACTAACATGAAGTCCGTCCGCGTCAGGGTCAGTTGGGTCGAAGGTACCGTAACCCGCTCAGTGGTGCTCGATACCCAGATAGCCCAAAAGAACCTGGACTATTATCAGTAATTCTCTCAGGGAGGAAGGGTCATGCGATTTCCTACGGGTATTAACACAGACAGCAGGACGGTAAAACGGGGAGGGTTCACTTTAGTTGAACTCATGATCGCCCTTCTGATAATGGGGATTCTACTGACCGCCATATACAGGGTATTTCTTTCCCAGGAGAGCATGTTCCGGGCTCAGGAGCAGGCTGCCGAGATGCAGGAGAACGTAAGGGCTACGTCGGAGTTTCTCCACCAGGAGTTGTCATGGCTGGGTTACGATATACCCGATCTTGCAATTCGTTACGCCGGCATCTCACAGGTAATCTATAAGGCCAACCTCCCCAATACGGGCGGGACGGACAGCTTCGTCAGGTACACCTTCGACGCCACCAACGAGAGGATAATGAGGGCGGTGGAAACTACTTTGGCCGCAGCCCAGAACGACAACAACCTGAAAGTCCTTGCCAATGACGTTGATTCACTGACCTTCTCGTACTTTGACGGATTCGGTGCCCAGTTAACCAATATAACTGCAGGGAATCCGGCCGTCAGTCCCACTAATGATAATGCGCTGTCCACCATCAGGCGCATCCGTTCAACGCTCGTAGTTAAATCGGCGAGGCCCGACTGGAATTACACTCACCCCACGGTCGGCGATAATTTCAGGAGGAGGTCCGCGGTTGTTGAGGTCAAGACCAGGAATATAGAGGACATCTCCGTCGTTACCGGAGGAGGCGGAACAGGGACCTGTTCCTCCTTCATCATGGATGTCTCCAACTACGTTGTAAGCGGTAAGTATTCTTCGTGTTCCGACCAGCAGGATGAGCTTGCCACAGCGACCCAGACAGTTACCGACAATCCCGAAGTGACCGTTACGGTCGTAGATCCTGACGGCAATCCGGATGATAGTACCCCCGTGTCCATCTCTGCGGATCATTATTATATATTCAAGGATTCAGGGGGAAGCGAGAGGAGTGTTATCATTGGCAGAACCAACGGCATCGGCAAACTGTACCTGGCTGCAAGTTCCATTGCCGACCCTGCTGAGGGAACCCTGGTTACTGTGACCACCAACTTTACGCCCCCGGAGGCCGGCTGTCTCCAGCTTTCCCACACGGAAACCCTTACTATAACGAGCGGCATGCCCTCGCGGTTCGATACGCTGGCGCCCTATGATGTCAACGTCCTGGACCTCGAATATGTCCAACTGGATACGGGTAACAATATATCTCCGCAGCCCGCCGACCTGCCGATCTGTTCGTCAGCGAGCAATGTCGGTGCTAACCTCACAGTCCGCGTGGAAGACGACTGCAACAACGGGATAGAGGGCGCAACAGTTACCCAGTTAATTACGCGCTCGGGGAAGGGCAGTTGCCAGGCTGCTACAGATGGTCATGGTGACGGGACCTACAGC
>DAOVVW010000235.1 GCA_030636965.1 Pseudomonadota bacterium
GGATCCCCTCCAGGGGAAAAAGTCAGGACAGGTCTGGATCCTGTTCGATCTGATGCTCGAGGAGGCCTTCTCTGTTGAGCCGGATGAAAGGGGACCAAAAATAGCCTATGAGTTTATCTGGGAGATCCTTGAAGAGAGTGTAACCGATGAGGAGAAGGCTGAATTTTTAAAACTTATGGATAAGGTTGAAAGCGGCCGGGTGAACCTGGATGTCAGGAAATTCCTCGGTGAGTTGGTTTCCAAATATGGGATAAAGGAGCTTAAAAAGTCCGAGTTGCTGATACCGTATTTGTAAGTTCAGTTGTTAGTTGCAAGTTGTTGGTTGATAGTAATTGCCAGAATTCATAAATATTTTCCAACAACTAACAACTTAATTAATCCAATTTCCAATGCTCTAATATTCTAAATCCAATATCCAAGATCAACTAACCACAGGATTGCTTCGTCACTGCATTCCTCGCAATGACTTCTTTATAGACTACGCCCTTCGCACTCACCCGAACGGTGTCACTGTGGTGAGCTCAAGGCTAAGATTTTCCTCTTGTTCATTTGTAATATTGTTTTTTTAGATTCTAATCAGTTGGTAGAAGCTGGTTGTTACTTTTGACCAATTGAGAAGACAACCTGTAAACAAATCTGTAATCGGTAATTTGCAGGCTATAATGAAAGAGAGGGCAACAATAAACAAGCAGGAGGTATCCAGAATGGAAAAGGGCAACTATTATTTCAAAACCATAGTTGACATACCCTACGTCCAGGCTGTCGAGAAGGTCAGGGAGGCTTTGGCGGAGGAGGGTTTCGGTGTGCTCACGGAGATCGATGTGAAGGCGATATTGAAAAAGAAACTGGATGTGGATTTTAAGCCCTATATCATACTTGGAGCCTGCAACCCGCCACTGGCATATAAAACCCTTCAGATAGAGGAGCAGATCGGCCTGATGCTGCCCTGTAACGTGGTTGTGCAGGAAGGTGAAGACGGAAAGACACTTGTTTCAGCCATCAGTCCCGAGGACGTTATGCGGCCGGTGGGGAATGAGGAATTAGCGCCGATAGCGAATGAAGTGTCGGAGCGATTACAGCGAGCGTTGAAATCGCTCTGAGACTGACTGCGTCCCAGGCCCCAGGTCCCAGGATTTTTCACCACAGAGTTCACAGAGGGCACAGAGTTTCTTTGGGGTTAATTCCATAGTAAATATAAACTGAAGAGCATTTCATCAATATTTGCTATCTACCTTACTCTCCCTCCCAGGCTGTCTTGGATTCTTGCTGACCGGTATGAAAGTAAACTTTAATACTGGACAGCAAGGATTTAAGGAGGATTTCCACGAAATCCCTATCCTGTCCAGGATAGGCCTGGTGAGGGTGAGATATATTTCCTGACAAAGACCTTCCTCTGTGCTCTCTGTGGTTAAGCCCAAGCTCTAGAGTTTCTCCGTGTTCTCCGTGCCTCCGTGGTGAAACCCAAGCCAGCCTCTGTGTACTCTGTGACTCTGTGGTAAAAAGGAATTATCTGGTCATAGTGAGTAATTTCTTAAGCTCAGCCGCTTCAACCGGTCCCCAACTGCCGGCGTCGTACGTTTTTAAGCGCTCATCCCTGTCCGAGCATCCTTCGCACTCCTCCAGAACCGGCTCCAGGAACTTCCATGTCAGGTCGATACCGTCCTGCCGCCAGAAGAGCATCTGGTCGCCGTTCATGCAATCCAGAAGCGCCTTTTCATAGGCTGCGAGAGTCGGGCCGTCATACCCCTGCTGATAGTTAAAATCCATGGTAACCGTGCGCAGGCATACCTTTGCCCCGGGGCTCTTGGTCTGGAACTTCAGTGAAATATGCTCCTCAGGCTGAATTCCCATGGTCAGTATATTTCCTGATATGTCGTCTCCCAGGATATCCCTGAACATGGAGTGCGGTGTTTCCCTGAATCTGATGACGATCTCAGTGAGCTTTGCTCCCAGCCGCTTGCCGGAGGTGAGGTAGAAGGGAACACCCTGCCATCTCATGTTGTCTACAAAGACCCTCATCATGGCGAAAGTGGGAGTAAGTGAAGTGGCGTCAACTCCTTCCTCCTCCCTGTAACTCTGGACTTTAGTATCACCTACTGTACCGTGCCCGTACTGCCCCAGGACAAGGTTTCCGTACACATTATCTGTTGGGAAAGGCTGGAGCGCGCCGAACACCTTTACCTTCTCGTTGTGAACGGCATCGGACTCAAAATCGTTCGGGGGCTCCATTGCGGTGAGCGCCAGGAGCTGCATCATGTGGTTCTGAAACATGTCCCGCAGCACCCCTTCCTTTTCGTAGTAGCCGGCCCTTTTTTCCACGCCCAGGGTTTCGGCAGCGATGATATCCACGTGGTCGATGAAGTTCCGGTTCCAGATCGGCTCGAATATAGCATTTGCGAAACGGAACATGAGGATGTTCTGGACGGTTTCCTTGGCGAGGTAATGGTCGATGCGAAAGATCTGACTCTCATTGAAATTTTCATGGATGCTTCTGTCCAGGTCGGCCGCCGAGGCCCTGTCACTGCCGTAGGGTTTTTCCACCACTATCCTGGACCAACCGTTGCCACCCACGTTTTCCGCGGAGAGTCCTGCACTGCCGAGAAGCTGTGCTGTAATTTTGTATAGGAACATGGGAAGGGACAGGTAAAAGATGCGGTTGCCGGCAGTGTCCACATCTTTCTCAAGATCCCTCAGAAAGTTCGCAAGCTCAAGGTAGGAGCCTTCAGAGTCATAGGAGATGGGCAGATAGTGAAGACGGGGTTCAAATTCAGACCATCTCTTCATATCATGCCCCGATTCCTCAGCGCTGCTGCGGAGTTTGACGCGAAACTCGTCAGTGCTGATTTCGCTTCTGGCACAGCCCACTATCAGGAAAGGATCCGGGAGGCCGTTGTTTGTAAAAAGGTTATAAACGGATGGTATAAGCTTGCGGGAGGTCAGGTCACCGGAAGCGCCAATGATCACAATTGTGCATGGATCCGGCGGGCTTTCCAGAAGACAATCTTCAGGCGAAACTGTGTCGGAGGTCACGTGCCCTTCCACTATCGTTTCCAGGGTGGTCTCGGCAGGTCTGTCTTTTTCGCTCATCCTCCTACTTCCGTTTCTTCTTTTTCGAGGAGACTACCGCGTGGCCCCCGAACTGGTTCCTGAGTGCCGCGAGGACCCTGTCCGAAAACAGGTTCGTATCCCTTGAACTGAACCTTGAAAAAAGAGACATCGTAATGACGGGCGCGGGCACA
>DAOVVW010000234.1 GCA_030636965.1 Pseudomonadota bacterium
GGCTACATCTGTTATATCCAGCATCAGCGAGAGGGTATTTAGGAAAATCACTGTTATCAGCCAGGCTTTGAAAAGACCCCCTGCCCCCTGCCCGAGCCTTAAAACAAACAGAATAACCAGTGGGACCCATCCAACGATATGACCGAGGCCAAGGAGCCGAACGAAGCCATGTTTTGCGAAGACTGCTACCATTACGGCAAAGGAAAGCAGCAAAGCCACAAGGGCCAACTTGCCCTCAAGAGTGCTGAAATAGATGATACCACCAGCCATATTAACAATACCAAGGAGAACAACCCAGGCGTTCCACGGGAACTTCATACTCATTATCCTCTGCATCAGTTCTGCAGCAGTACCCATTTGTTGATCCTTTTTAAGCTTGGGGTATATCCTTTTATTTTAACAAATTCAGAGCACATGAGGACTGAGGAGGTATGATTAATTACCGTGAGCTCTGAGCTATGAACTTTGGACTACTTTAAGGTAATATCTAGTGTTATTCGATTCATTCTTCATTGTTTGAAGCTCGATACTCGCAGCTCGCCGCACCGCAAGCTTGATATGGTGAAGTTGTTGACTGATAGTTAACTCGAGAGTCGAGATTGGAAGTTAGAAACTTGACCACAGATAGCCTATGAAATTATCGGATAAAAATAAACTGCTTCTGGTGAGGATTCTTCACAGTTTCTTCTCCATCACTTTTCTCGGCTGCATAGTCTTCCTTTACTATTGTATCCTCACCGGAAAACCCAGCCCGTGGCTCCTGCCCGTCACCGCAGTATTGCTTATAGAGGGGACGGTACTTCTCCTGAACAATGGAAAATGTCCTTTAGGATCGCTGCATCATAAATACGGTGACGACAAGGGGTTTTTCGGTATGTTCCTGCCCAAAAAAGTTCTACCCTATGTTCTCCCCGTCCTTTTTACAGTTACGATTCTCGGTTTTATACTGCTGGTAAGGTTTGTTTAGTTCGGAGTGGAACCTGCCAGGTTTCGTTGGTGATACGATCGCCAGTCATACGAGCAAGGAGGCGCCATAATGAAGAAAAGGTTCGCTTTTTTTTACTTTTTCAAAAAGGAAACGGCTGACAGAGTGAAGGACACCGCGGATCAGCATGTCAGGTACTGGAAGAAGTTGGACCCTGAGTTCTACATGGGTGGTCCTTTTACCGACAGGTCCGGTGGAATGATCATATTCTCCTCGGATGACCTCCTGGCGGCAACGGAAACCGCGATGAACGATCCCTTCACAGTAGAAGGTCTTCACGAAAACAGATGGATAAAAGAATGGTTTATCAAATAATAACCTCCAACTTTTTAATGTTGATGTGGTCGTAAAAAGTCCATTCACGGCTTTTTACTCCGCGGAAAGCGAAAAACGTCGTTTTCCCTTCCCTCACGAATCCATAACTATATATTAAGGTTATGGATTCGGGCGCACATGCCCGGACGCGATTGTAATGCTGAGCAAGTCATTGATTTGGGCGCCCCTTAATGGGCGCGTTGATGACTTTTTCCGAAGTCATCAACTTTCAATTTAAATAAACTGTTCTCAAGCAGTTTATTTATGGTGGAAGGAAAAAACAGTTTGGTGATAATATCCATCTGCGGGACCCTACATTGAAGCCATGAAAAAGAGACTAGATAATTACAAGATCCTTGAGATGATCGGTAAGGGTGGCATGGCGACTGTCTACCGCGCCCTCCAGGAATCCCTTGATCGTACAGTGGCCCTCAAGGAACTCGACCTTTCACAATCCCAGTCCATACCGGCTGCGGCGGAGAGATTCCGCCTGGAAGCCAGAGCTGCGGCATCCCTGGAGCACACCTGCATAATTAATGTGTACGACTTCTGGGAACAGGATGACAAAGCATACATCGCCATGGAACTGATCAACGGGATCGAACTCAAGGACGGTCTCGTGCGGGTCGAGTCCCTGCATCCGATTCTGGCCATTCACATAGGGAGGGATGTGGGTGAGGCATTACAGTATGCCCATGGCAAGGGGATGATCCACAGGGACGTGAAGCCTGCCAATATAATGCTTACCACCCTTGGCAATGTAAAACTCGCTGATTTCGGCATAGTTTCCGTAACTGGCTCGGCCGACCTGACCATGGTGGATCAGATACTGGGTACCCCGGCGTACATGTCACCGGAACAGATAAAGGGAGATGAGCTTACCCCACAAACAGATATTTTCAGTCTGGGTATCGTTTTGTATGAGATGGTCACCGGTGAAAGACCCTTTAAGGGCACCAATCCTGTTGCCCTGATACAGTCTATCGTCAAGGATGAGCCGAATCCTCCAGGGAGCCTGAATCCCGATGTTCCTGCCGCCCTGAGTGGCGTCATAATGAAGTGCCTGGAAAAAGATCCTGGGATGCGTTACCGGGAAATGGGCGAACTTATAAGTGACATGAACCGATGTCTGCCCCATAAAGCTCCGGGCAGGGCCGAGCTGGTCAGTGGTCTCGTCAAGGTTGTTATGGAGGCTTCCGGAACAGAAGCGACAATGCCCATATCATCCACGCAGGTCAGCCCGCCGAAAACAATGTCCCCGGATTCCCTTGAGATGAAAAGGGTGGCTGATTACGATGACGGGGACATAGGGTTTGCGATAGATGAGACAATACCGCAAGATCTGCAGCCCCTCAGGGGAATTTCCGGGAAGGAGGATGTGGCAGAACCCGCTGGGCCAACGGCCAGTGCTGTCCGGGAAGCTGAAAAAGTAGAGCTGGAGTTTGCTGAGAGGCCAGATAGCACACAGGTTCATGAGGGGGCAGATGGGACAGATGTAAAGCGCCGCAGGTCAAGGTTCCCTTTATTCCTGGGTGTTATTGCCGTTATTCTTGCGGCAGTGTTCATGGCGCCAAAAGACAGAACGCCGCCGGCAGCACCGGAAGAAGGTCAGTCGGTGTCAACAGAAAAAAGCATCGAGGTCTCAATACCCGAACTTGAAGAGAAAAGATCCGGAAAGCCACAGACTCCTGCCCAGGTGGGGTTCGCCTACATCAAAATTGTTGTGCGGCCCACCGGGAGTGTCTTCATAGATGGCAAGGCGATCGGGGATACAAGGTCCGGAGAATCTTTCCGGGTGCCCTCCGGCCTGCACTCTATTGTCGTGAAAAATCCCAGGTTGGGCTCACGTTCTTTCCTTATAGATCTTGCAGAGGGGGAGAGAAAAAGAATAGTTGTGGATTTCCTCAAAGGCAGAGGCCAGACACAGGACCGCCGCTAA
>DAOVVW010000129.1 GCA_030636965.1 Pseudomonadota bacterium
AGTGCACAGATAAAATCCTGTGTCCTGATAGCGGCACTTTCTGCTGTGGGACAGACTGTTTTCACTGAACCTTCCCTAAGTAGAGATCACACAGAAAGGATATTGGAGCATACGGGAATATCTTTCGAAAGAGACGGCAATACCCTTACTCTGGACGGGGAGCAGAGCCCAACCGGTTCCGAAATCACAGTTCCCGGGGATATATCTTCAGCGGCGTTCTTCCTCGTTGCGGCCGCTGTTCTTGAGGGCTCATCGGTAACGGTAAGAGGAGTGGGGATAAATCCGACGCGCACGGGATTGCTGGACCTTCTTGAGGCCATGGACGTCAGGATAGACATAAATGAGCGGCATGAATCAGGTTCAGAGCCGGTGGCGGATATTACAGTTACCGGGACCGGGTCTCTTGCGGGTATAGATGTTCCTGTGGAATGGATACCGCGGATAATTGACGAGATCCCCCTTGTGGCCGTGGCTGCTGCAGCAGCCGAGGGTAGGACGGTTATCAGGGGTGCTGAAGAACTCAGGGTAAAGGAATCAGACCGCATTGCCACAACCGTACACATGCTCCGACGCGCTGGTGTGGATATCAGCGAAACAGCAGATGGATTCGTAGTTGAAGGTGGGGCGGATATACGCCCCACGGATCATGACAGCAATGGGGACCATCGCATTGCCATGGCTTCAGCGATCCTGTCTCTTATGGCAAGTTCGACCAGCACGGTTGTGGATACTGCATGTGTAGCCACCTCTTTTCCTGGTTTTACAGACAGCATGAACTCCCTGGCACCCGGTACGATTACTGATCTGGCCAGAGAACAACTGTGAAAATGACATTTTTCGCTTTCCGCGGAGTAAAAAGCCACTGATGGACTTTTTACGACAATATCAACTATGAAACAGATACTAGCTATTGACGGACCTTCCGGCGCCGGAAAAAGTACCCTGTCACGCGCTCTTGCAAGGAGTCTGAATTATCTGCACCTTGATACAGGTGCTATGTACCGGGCGGTTGCCCTGGCCGCTATCGAAGCTGGCGTCCCCCTCAACGATCCGGAAGGTCTCGATAAACTCTGCTCGGTGATCGACATCAAATTGAAAGACGAACCCGACGGCCTGGTGGTTCTGCTGGATGGGGAGGATGTTACTGAGCAGATAAGAACTCCCGAGATCTCCATTGCTTCATCCAACGTATCGGCAGTCAGTGAAGTCCGGAGGCAGTTGGTGCGCCTGCAGAGGGAAATGGGTGCTCAGGGAGGTGTCATAGCCGAGGGAAGGGATGTAGGGACGGTCGTATTCCCCGGTACACGTGCCAAGTTCTATATTGACGCAAGCCTTTGGGAGAGGGCCAGGCGGAGGCACGAAGAGCTGAAGGAAAAGGGTGCAGATGACACTCTCGAACAGGTAATGGCCGAGATAGAGCAAAGGGATAAAAACGATTCGGCAAGATCGGATTCCCCTCTCAGGATAGCCGATGATGCCATAATAGTAGACACAACGTATATGACTCCCGAGGAAGTTGTGAAATATATCGCCGAAAAAGTAAGAGAGCTGGAGAAGGATTGAGTGTCTGAAGTTAGAGTCGCACCCAACGCAGGTTTTTGTTTCGGTGTGGAAAGGGCCGTTGAGCTTGCTGTTTCGGCCATAGAGGAAGGGTCCGGACCTGTCTATACTCTTGGCCCCATAATCCACAACCCACAGGTAGTGGAACGCCTTCGTGAAAAGGGGTTGATGATGGCAGAGTCGCTGGAGGAAATCCAGGAGGGTACTGTGATCATCAGGTCCCACGGTGCTCCCAAGGGTATCATCGAAGAAGCCTCATCACGAAACCTGAAAGTCATCGATGCTACCTGTCCGCTGGTCAACAGGCTAAAAGACAGGGTTATGGATCTGGTCAGTGAGGGTTACAAGGTAGTTATAGTGGGAGATTCAGATCACCCGGAGGTAAGCGCTATTCTCAGTTTTGCCGGCCCTCAGTGCTTTGCTGTAAAGAACGTTGAGGAACTTCTGGACCGTAACGACCTTTCCGGGAAAGTAGGTCTCGTTGCCCAGACTACCCAATCTCTCAAGAATCTTCAGGAGGTTGCGGCCCATCTGGTAATTACATGTAGTGAGATAAGGGTTTATCAGACAACATGTCACTCCACAAATACAAGGAGTGCCGAAGCCAGGGAAATGGCGAGAGAAGTGGATGTCATGGTAGTTGTTGGAGGGAAAAACAGCTCAAACACCAGGCGTCTTGCGGATGCTGCCGCCGATGAGGGAGCGACTACTTACCACATCGAAAGCGCCGAGGAGTTGGCTCAGCTGGATCTGCCGAAAAACTGTGTATTTGGCGTTACAGCTGGAGCGTCGACGCCTTCTTGGATTATTGATGAAGTAGTCTCAACCCTCAAAAGTATCGGCTGATTTTCTGGGGTTTATGCGGCTTCAATAAGGGTACATCTGCTTCGTTCTCGGTCGTCGGAAATCCTCGACGTATGTGCCATATACGTCTCCGGTTTCCTCCTCCCAGCGGCCTTGCATCTGAGCCCTTCTTGTGAGCCTTTATGATGAAGCGCGAAAATGTATCAGCACAGGGCGTCTGGAAGTGGATCATTCGAGCATTGGAAGTACGAGCACATCAAAACCACGTTGGACATTGGACGTTGGACCCTGGCTTTAGCCAGGCGCGACAATTGACATGGTTCAGTAAATGTAGGATAATCCGCTCCCGTTCGGCAATAAAAATACTAAGGAGGACTTACAGAGCATGACAACTGAAGAAAAGAACGCCAACACGAACGACGAACAGGGCGATGAGATCCCGCCGGGAGAGGGGATTTTGGAGGAAGCACCTGATTCTGTGGAAGTGGATGACGAAGTAGAGGACGAAGAAGATTTTGAAGCTCTCTATGAGGCGAGCATAAAGGATCTAAGGGAGAGCGAAGTAGTTTCAGGGACTGTTATTGGTATCAACGATGAGGGTGTGGTGGTTGACGTTGGTTATAAATCCGAAGGATTGATTCCCAGGAAACAGTTTTGTGATGAGGAGGGCGAACTCACCGTTGAGGTGGGCGATTCCGTGGAAGTCTTTCTCGAGAAGAAAGAGGACTCCGAGGGCCTGATCTATCTCTCCAAGGAAAAAGCCGACAAGATGAAGGTCTGGAACGATATTGGAAGTGCTTTTGAGAGTAACGAACCGATTCTCGGGAAGATAATATCGAAAATAAAGGGCGGCCTTACCGTTGATATTGGCGTCAAGGCTTTCCTGCCTGGTTCGCAGGTTGACGTGAGGCCGATCAGGAACCTGGATCGGCTGGTTGGAGAGGATTTCTTTTTCAAGATTATCAAGTTCAATCCCCGCAGAGGGAACGTTGTTCTGTCCCGCCGTGTACTTCTTGAACAGGAAAGAGAAAGCAAAAAAGAAGAAACACTCAAAGTCCTGGAAGAGGGAAGTGTGATGGAGGGCGTAGTAAAGAACATCACAGACTACGGAGCCTTCATAGACCTGGGAGGCATAGACGGTCTCCTGCACATCACGGACCTTTCCTGGGGACGGATGCAGCATCCCTCGGAGATATTGACTGTCGCCGAAAAGGTAAATGTCAAGATCCTGAAATTCGACCGGGAGCGGGAAAGGGTTTCCCTGGGAATGAAGCAGCTTTCCGAAGATCCGTGGGAAGCCGTACCCGTCAAATATCCAATTGGCGAAATCATCAAGGGTGAGATAGTAAGCATTACCGACTACGGTGCATTCGTGAGGCTGGAAGATGGTGTCGAAGGTCTCGTGCATATCTCCGAGATGACCTGGAACAGAAAACTCAGGGATCCCTCCAAACTGGTAGAGGTCGGTGATAAGGTGGATGCGAAGGTACTGAACATAGACAAGGAGAACAGAAGGATCTCCCTGGGGATGAAGCAGATCGAACCCAACCCCTGGGATGTGGTCGCAGATAAATATCCCCCTGGAAGCATTGTAGAGGGTAAGGTCAGAACCTTGACCGACTTCGGTGCCTTTGTGGGACTTGAGGAGGGTGTTGACGGTTTAATTCACGTCAGCGATATGTCATGGACCCAAAAAGTAAACCACCCTTCAGAGATCGTAAAGAAGAGTGATGAGGTCAAGGTTGTTGTGCTCAGCGTAGACAAGGGAAGGGAACGCCTCTCGCTGGGCCTCAAGCAGTTGACACCCAACCCATGGGAGGAGATCGAGAAGCGCTTCCCTGCAGGGTCCGTAGTCACAGGTAAAGTCATCAACCACGCCGACTTTGGAACATTTGTGGAGATAATGGAAGGTGTCGAAGGACTTGTTCATATTTCCGAAATGGATCTCGAAGATAACCAGAAGCCGGAAGAGGTATACCCACCGGGTTCTGAAGTCGAGATAAAAATACTAAACCTCGATCCTGATGAAAGAAAAGTGAGCCTGAGCATATCGGCTACCAAGGAAGGTTCAAAAACTGATCACTACGCCAGCTACGTAAACAGTTCCGGAGGAGGCGCTACCTTAGGTGACATCCTTGGCGATACTCTGGCTGCCAAGGCATCAGAGACCGAATCTGCCCAGGAGGAAACAGAAGCTGCCGATGTTGTAGAAGAAGAGGCCGCTGCCGCTACGGATGAGGAAGCTGCTGATGATGTAGAAGAAGAGGCCGCTGCCGCTACGGATGAGGAAGCTGCTGATGATGTAGAAGAAGAGGCCGCTGCCG
>DAOVVW010000250.1 GCA_030636965.1 Pseudomonadota bacterium
GGCTGCCTTCAGGTTTGCGTCGCCCGCCTTCAGCTTCATCATATTCGGATTATCCCTTCTGCTCTTTTCCAGGGGATGGGGAACGTTCAGGACATTTTCTGTAGTGTTTGTGGTGGTAGTGATCCTCGGATGGATGGGTTTTGGATCGGAGTTAACGTGGTTACCGTAGAAGTAACTGTCATTAACAGGCTTGGAATGCACGCCCGTGCGGCAGCCCGGTTTGTCCGGGAAGCATCGACCTATGATAGCGAGATCTGGGTATATAAAGGAAAAGCACGCGTCAACGGCAAGAGTATCATGGGTATTTTAACTCTTGCGGCGGCAATGGGCGACAGGATCATGATCGAAGCACATGGTTCTGATGCAGATGAAGCGATAAGGGCGCTGACAGATTTAGTAAACACAGGGTTTGAGGAGAATTAGTATACGTTCAACGTTCAACGTTAGCTCGGAACCAGAGACTCGAGACCCGAGACTATAATATGTTGAATAACAAACCTTTATCTGATAAAAACCAACGGTTCGACCATAAGTGCCATTGACTGGCAATAAAGGATATAATTATCATTAGCGGAAAATTTTGAACAAGGAGTAAAAAATGGGTATGAAAAATTTCCTCTTCACTTCGGAGTCTGTTACTGAGGGGCATCCGGACAAGGTGTCAGATCAGATATCAGATGCCATCCTCGATTCAATGATAAAAGGTGATCCAGAATCCAGGGTTGCCGTGGAAACTCTTGTGACCACCGGCCTGGTGTTCGTCGCTGGAGAGATATCCACTTCAACATATGTGGAGATACCGGAAGTGGCGCGTTCGGTGATCCGGGAAGTCGGATATATGAACTCGGACATGGGATTCGACTGGGAATCCTGCGGTGTAATGACATCTATACATCGCCAGTCTCCGGATATTGCCATGGGTGTGGACCCTGGGGGAGCAGGCGACCAGGGCCTTATGTTCGGTTACGCATGTAACGAGACCGAGGAACTCATGCCCACACCAATCGTTTATGCACACCGACTAACAAAAAGACTTGCTCAGTGCAGGAAAGAAGGTGTCCTGGACTTTCTCAGGCCTGACGGGAAATCACAGGTGACCATTGAATACAAGGGTCACAAGCCCGCTCGTATTGACGGTGTTGTCATTGCATCACAACATACCCCGGATGTTTCCAACGACGTCCTGCGCGAGGGAATAATCGAGGAAGTTGCAAAAAAATGCCTCCCTGCCGATATGCTTGATAAAGACACTAAATACTTCATTAATCCCACAGGCCGGTTTGTCATCGGGGGGCCAATGGGCGATACGGGACTGACGGGCAGGAAGATCATAGTGGATACCTATGGCGGTGTGGGAAGCCACGGTGGTGGGTGTTTTTCCGGGAAGGACCCTTCGAAGGTGGACAGGTCCGCATCCTACATGGCCAGGTATATCGCAAAGAATATAGTGGCGGCGGGATTGGCCGATAAGTGTGAAGTACAGATAGCATATGCCATAGGGATTGCTGATCCTGTTTCGGTTATGATCAACTCTTTCGGCACTGCAAAAATTGCCCTGGACACGATCGCCGGGGCGGTAAAAGATATTTTCCCTCTGCAGCCGCGGAAGATAATCAAGGAACTCGATCTGCTTCGCCCGATATACAAGAAAACGGCTGTATACGGGCACTTTGGCAGAGAGGAGCCTGAGTTTACCTGGGAAAGGGTCGACCGGGTGGAAGATCTCAAAAAGGCCGTTGGCGCATAGGAGGGATCGATGCAGTATGATATCAGGGATACATCGCTGGCTGAGAAAGGTTCATTAAGGATACAGTGGGCGGCTCAGAGTATGCCTGTTCTGGGTCTTATCGAAGAGAGGTTCCTGGCTGAAAAACCCCTGAAGGGTATTCGACTTGCAGCGTGTCTTCACGTAACGACCGAAACAGCCCAGCTTGCAAGGACCCTCAAGGCAGGCGGAGCTGAAGTAGCTCTTTGTGCGTCCAACCCCCTGAGTACCCAGGATGATGTAGCAGCCTCGCTTGTGATCAACGATGAAATACCTGTTTTCGCAATCAAGGGTGAGGACAACGATACGTACTATTCCCATATAGAGAGCGTACTGGACTTAAAACCTGATATCACCATGGACGATGGCGCAGACCTGGTATCAGTACTTCATTCCGGGAGGAGCGATATTCTTGCGGGTGTAAAGGGCGGAACTGAGGAGACAACTACCGGTGTGATCAGACTCAGGAGTATGGCCGCCGATGGTGTACTGCAGTATCCCATCATTGCCGTGAATGATGCTGACACCAAGCATCTCTTCGACAACCGTTACGGCACAGGCCAAAGCACAATTGACGGTATCATACGCGCTACTAACCGCCTTGTTGCGGGCAGTATTTTCGTAGTTGTGGGATATGGATGGTGCGGAAGGGGCGTTGCCATGCGTGCCCAGGGGATGGGCGCAAGAGTGATGGTCACGGAGGTTGATCCAGTCAGGGCCCTTGAGGCCATCATGGACGGCTTTGAAGTCCAACCCATGGCCGAAGCAGCAGTAAGGGGTGATTTCTTCTGTACGGTCACCGGTAATATCCATGTGATCAGGGAAGAACATTTTAAGAAGATGAAGGATGGAGCAATAGTCTCAAATTCGGGGCACTTCAACGTAGAGCTCGATCTCGAGAGCCTTGAACGCATTGCGACTTCCAGCCGAACTATAAGGGACTTTGTCGAGGAATTCACCCTCCCCGGGGGGAACAGAATTTATGTGCTGGGAGAGGGAAGACTGATCAACCTGGCAGCAGCCGAGGGCCATCCGTCCAGCGTGATGGACATGAGTTTTGCTAATCAGGCGTTGGCCGCTGAATACATACTGAAGGAAGCTGACACCCTGGAAAAAGAGGTCTACGGAGTTCCTGAGCCCATAGACAAAGAGATAGCTCGCCTGAAGCTTGAGGCCATAGGTCTGGAAATAGATGTCCTTACTGAAGAACAGGTGAAATATCTGAGTTCGTGGGCAATAACGACGCAGTCCCGAGCCTGCTGGGAGAGGTGTAACGGGCTAAGTTTAACGTTCAAGGTTAAAC
>DAOVVW010000229.1 GCA_030636965.1 Pseudomonadota bacterium
ATCATTGTCGATAGTCTTTGGCACGTGGACAACAGATATCTCTCCCCCCGCCTCCTTTTCTATCCACCTGGCCATGTAAGAGGTCCCGTCTCCACCGATAGTTATCAGCGATCTGATCTTCATAGACCTGAGGGTCTGCATAAGGGTCTCAAAAGACTCCTTTAATTTATCAGGATAATCTCTCGACGTCCTCAGAAGTGACCCTCCTCTTGAGTGGATCCGTGAAACGTCCTCTATGGAAAGCTTAACGATAGACTTTTTATCGCCTTCGAATAATGTTGCAAAACCACCCTTGATACCAAAAACCTGCTTCCCCTCGTTTATCGCCTCGATAGTAGCAGAACTGATTACACCATTAATGCCGGGAGCCGGCCCTCCACCTACAACAATGCCGATGACTTCTTTCACACAAGATTCCCGGGGATTTCTTTTTTGATCAGGACCGGTTTTACCGTCTCGTCCACAATCTTTCGGGAATTGATAACCTTGAGTTCCCTGAACAGCAGTTCAAATTTCGCCTCAAGTTCCTTCATGATGGGATCTTTCACTTCGGAAGGAAGGTCCCACCACTTCTTCTTTATCTGTCCGAAACCCTTTTTCCGGGTCTTGTACATAAACTGCTCGTCTGTCTGGCCTTCCTTCTTTTCCGAGGCAAATTCACTCTTTATAAAATCATAGACCTCGTTCCTGAAGTCCTCACTCAAGTGCTTACTGTCATAGATGATGTTCTGAAATCCTGTAGCGAGGTGGACTTCTGAAGTTCCCACCTCCGGGAACACATGAAACGCATCATCAGGCAGTGTTGACGCACCATGCTGGACAGCACCCGACAGGCCATACTCATTCCTTGACGCTTCAGACATCTCCTTTAACGTATCGAAATCGATGCTGACCTCAGCTAGTGATCCGTCAGGCAGCACAACTCCACCATGGCTCGTACCGGACTGGACACTCAGCTTACTTAATCCCTTATCACCCTTGAATACCTCATTAAAACCATCGAGATATGCGCGCATCTCTTCCGGATCACTGTTCTTTCCACCGATCTCTCCGATCTCTCCACCGATCGAAATATCTACCCCTGAAGGCTGAATGTCCCGGATCAGCTGTGAAAGCTCTGCCGTTCTTTCAAAGTTAGGTCTTTGCTGCTCTTCCAAAGTTGGCTGGTCAAGGTCGACCAGAGTCGAGGCATCAATATCGATATTATAGAGCTCTGCCTCAACCGCTTCCTTTATCAACCCTTTCATATAGTCTGTTTCTGCATCGGGGTCCTTTGAATAATGTTTTCTCACAAGCTGGAAATGATCACCCTGGATAAAGACAGGCCCTTCATAACCTTCCCTGAACGCCGCGGCACAGGCAACAGCACCATACTCAAGCGGCCGCTGTTTCGTATACCCGATCTCGGAGCGGGCTATTTCGAAGATGAAAGCACCAACGTTCAGCTCCTTAACCTTCCTGATCACTGCCCTGCATACGTCATAACTCAAACCCCTTATGTTCATTGCCGGCACGGTAAATCCCGGATAATCCTGCCCCATATGTTCATACAGGGTCTGGATCGATGCAGGAATAGCGCCTCCAGCTTTAGCTATTTCTTTTACCAGCATCAAAAGGGCCTTTCTCTTCTCATCATCCTCCTCAAAGACAGCCTCATAAACGAGTGAGTCCATCCTCTCTCGCATTTTAGAGACATCATTGATCTTCACACCGTCGTCACTTATACTGATCAGTTCTTTGATATCATCCAGAGCCATAGTTAGCCCTCCTTTTTTATTGAAATTAGAGTTAAATTATATACCTTTTTATCTCTGTTTACAACTACTCATTTTGTTGTGTAGCGAACACATAAACTGTCCGTATCTGTAGCACATAGACTGTCCGGTTAGAATTGGATAGCAAGGAGGCGCTATCCATGAAACGGAGTGAACTACTACAGGAGGTACGGAAGATGAGATTTGAGGAAGCATATGAGGGCTGGAAAAGGGGCAGATTAACACAGGAGGAAGCAGCGAGGCTTCTTGGGGTATGTGATCGGACCTATCGGAGGTATTTAGTTCGATATGAGGAACAGGGGATGGAGGGACTTGTGGATAGGCGTTTAGGGCAAGTATCGCACCGTAGTGTGCCGGTTGATGAGGTAATGGCCTTGACTGATCTGTATAGCCATCGGTATCAGGGATTTACGGTTAAGCACTTTTACAGTTGGTACCGCAGGGCACACGATGGTACCAGGAGCTACACATGGGTAAAAAAGACACTTCAGGGCAAGGGGCTTGTACCGAAGGCTTCTCGCAAGGGAACTCACAGGAAAAGGCGTCCACGGGCCCCTTATACAGGCATGATGCTGCATCAGGACGGGTCTCGTCATGAGTGGGTACAGGGTAAGTTATGGGATTTGATTGTGACCATGGATGATGCAAGCAGTGAGCACTATTCGATGTTCTTAGTGGAAGAGGAAGGGACACAGAGCAGCTTTCAGGGAATCAAGGACGTCATCGAAGATCATGGCGTATTTGCCTCATTGTATACGGACCGCGGCAGCCACTACTGGTATACTCCTGAGGCTGGTGGGAAAGTAGACAAGGAGAATCCGACACAATTTGGACGTGCTATGAGGCAATTAGGGATTGAGATGATACCAGCCTATTCCCCTGAGGCCCGGGGACGATCCGAGAGGGCCTTTCGTACCCATCAGGAGCGACTCGTAAAGGAACTTGCTGTGGCCGGCATCACTGATATGAAGCAGGCTAATGCCTATGTCCGTAATGTTTATATGCCTGCCTTTAATGATGAGTTTGCAGTATCTCCAGAGGAGGCTGCCAGCATGTTCGTACCGTGGGCTGGAACCCCTATTGAGGACATCCTATGTGAGCAGCATGGGCGTACCGTCGGTAACGACAACTGTGTCAGGTTCGATGGGCTGATTCTTCAAATCCCTCCAGATCAGTATCGTTATCACTATGTCAGGGTAAAGGTCAGAGTCCATCGCTACCTCGATGGAAATCTGGCCATATTTCATGGACACAGAAATCTGGCGTCCTATAATTTCCAGGGAAAGGAGATCGTCAAAAAGAATATGAAAGTTGCTTAATATCAAATAGCTGCGATCCGGACAGTTTATGTGCTCTATAACCGGACATTTCTATTTGTTGACAACACTACTCATTTTGTTGCGATTCATCATCCGATCTATCAGCTTCCTCCGGCTCCGCCCTGATCGAAACATCCTTTACAAAATCAGGACAGTTCATGTCCTTCCCGGAGATGGAGAACTTTTTC
>DAOVVW010000009.1 GCA_030636965.1 Pseudomonadota bacterium
CAGCAGAATGTTCCCATGAGGACATGGGTTTTTGAGAGTCAGTCAGAAATAGACAAAGAGACCGCAAAGAAGACACTCCTGGCCCTCATGGCAGATCATGAAGAAGTTCTTAAGGCCAACCGGTAGACATAGTTTCGGGTTTCGAGTTTCGGGTTTCGAGTAAAAATAATTATCTTCTATAAACCCGGAACTCAGAACACGGAACCCGGAACTCTGCTTACGACCTATCAAACCGACAGGACCAGGGAATGGGAACGGGCTTTATCGCTTATATAGATCTACCTGACGCAGAAGGGGCCGCACGGCTGGCGATAATTGTCCGTGACCTTGGCGGTGATGTGCACTTGGGCGCGGTCGATGAGGTCACGCCGGAACTTGTGATTGCGACGCCGGAACGGATCGAGAAGCTTGGGAAGCGGAACGCCTGGGAGAATGACAGGCCCGCCATCCTTGTCTGGGCAGATGAGAAAAGCTCGGATGTCAGATCGATCCTCAAGCTGCAGGCTGTAGATCTGATCGATCCGTCTGATGATAATAGTAAAATAAAGGAGATAATCCAAACGACTGTTCATGATTTCAGGATGGACCGGTCCAGGATCGATGATTTTCGCGGGATGGCGGAACGCTACAGGGAAATTTCCACGATCGTTCGCCTGAGTCTGGAGATCGGGGTAGAGCTGAATGTGGACAAAGTCCTGGAGATGATCGTACAGCAGATCTACCAGGACCTGGGTTACGAGATAGTGTCCATCATGCTCCTTGAGGAGGACGGTAGGCATCTCACAATAAAGGCGGCGAGGGGTCTTGGTAAGAAGATAATCTCTTCGGCAAAAGTTGAGGTTGGCAAGGGAGTTTCCGGCCTTGTCGCCAAGACCGGAGAGCCCCTCCTGATAAAGGATATTGAGAGTGATGAACGATTCTTAAAGCTCAAAAGTCACGGTCGATACTCTTCAAAATCACTTATCTGTGTTCCACTCAAGGTGGGCGACAGAGTTATCGGCGTGCTGAACGGGAACAACAAGAAGGTCAGGGAGGAATTGAGTACTCACGATCTGAGCCTGCTGAGCGTTTTTGCATCCCAGGCTTCTGTGACCATAGAGAGAGCCCGTCTATACAGAAGTCTGGAGACCAAGGCAGATGAGGTAAAAAGAGCCTACGGCAGGCTGCAGGAGCTGGACAGGATCAAATCCGACTTTATAACCAACGTTTCCCACGAGTTTCGTACTCCTGTTACGGTTATGCTGGGTTATCTCGAGATATTGACAGGTGATCTGACCGATCCCGATCATCTGGAAAAAGTAGAAGTTGCGCTGGATTCGGCTCACCGACTGGCGACTTTTGTTGAGGATTCAACGGATATTCTTAAACTGGAAGCAGGTAAGATGCACTTTGATTTCAAAAAGGTAGCCATCGATACATTTCTCGAGGAGATCACCCAGAAGTACTGGAATGAATTCAACTCGAAGGACATTGAGTTTGTCGTGGATATCATTGAAGGGCTTGGGGTGGTGTATGTCGATACAAATAAGATAGCTAAAGTATTTGACAAACTCCTTGATAACTCACTGAAATTCACGCCTGCGGGTGGATATACAAAGATCACGTGTTCGGATGCTGAGGGCGACTGGGTGAAGATTATCATTGAAGATTCAGGACCCGGTATTCCGATAGGTGAGCATGAGCGTGTATTTGAAAGGTTTGAACAGTCAGGAGATATCCTTACGTCAAAACCTGCCGGGACGGGATTAGGTCTATCCATCGCCAGGGCCATCGTGGCACGGCATGGGGGCGAGTTATCCATAGATGAGGATTTCAGGGATGGGTGCCGGGTTGTTTTCAGCCTGCCATCCAGGGAACCCTCTTCAATTGATAACGAGGGCAGCTATTGAGAAAGAGCAACCCGTTTTTAACAATTCTGGCCGGGTTTGCTTCTGTCATAGCGGTTGGGACCATCCTGCTTGTACTGCCGATCTCTACAACCGATGGTAAGGGTCTCCCTTTCCTTGATGCGGTTTTCACTGCAACCTCCGCTACATGTGTTACCGGGCTGTCAACCATATCAGTTCAGGAAACACTTTCAGGTTTCGGACAGAGCATCCTGCTGCTGATGGTTCAGATCGGCGGCTTGGGGCTTATGACCATCTCAACGTTTTTCATTCTTCTTCTTGGCATACGTCCAAAGCTGTCTGGCAAAATAGTGCTCCGTGAGGCGTTGAACCAGGTAGAAGAATTTCACGCAGTCCACCTTATCAGGAGAATTATACTATTCACTGTTATTATGGAGACAGCTGGAGCCGCGGTCTTTTTCACCAGGATGAAAGGCAGCGGCAGCTTCAGCCGGGATCTTTATATTGCAGTTTTTCACTCCATTTCCGCTTTCTGCAACGCAGGCTTCACCCTTTTTTCCAACAGCCTGGAGGCCTATCGGACGGACGCCGTCATTAACATTTCGATGATGGTGCTCATAATCTGCGGCGGACTTGGTTTCTGGGTTGTACGGGATATCTATGAAAACCTCAGATCCCGGGTCACCGGAAGGACTGTTCGTCCGCTTTCACTGCAGGCGAAGGTTGTTCTGATCATGTCGGGCGCCTTCATAGTCGTGGGAACGATCCTGTTCATGATAGTGGAGGGTTCAAGGTCAATGGGGGGGCTTTCCGGGTCAGACCTTGTCTGGTCATCCCTCTTCCAATCGGTTACAACACGCACAGCGGGTTTTTCAACCGTCAGCATCGGAGCATTATCCATACCAACATTGGTATGGATGACGGCGTGGATGTTCATAGGGGCTTCACCGGGGTCCACCGGAGGAGGGATCAAAACAACTACGTTTGTAGTAATGCTGGCATCCTTCAGGTCTGTGTTCACTGGTAGCGAAAAAGTGGAGATCATGCGAAATTCCCTCCCGGAAGATGTTGTCAGACGGGCAAATGCGGTTTTTCTTGCCGCTACCGCATGGGTCCTCGTAACGGTGTTGATGATGGAGATCGCAGGAGTTTCAAAAGAGGTAACGACTTTTCTCCCTGTTCTGTTCGAAACCATGTCGGCCTTTGGAACGGTGGGCCTGAGTATGGGAATTACTGGTTCACTGACGGGATTTGGGAAGATCGTCCTTTCTCTTTCGATGTTCGCTGGTCGCGTCGGGCCCATGAGTCTCATACTGGCTCTGGCCCAGAGACCGGACAGACCGGAGATAACCTATCCGGAGGGAATGCTGTCGATCGGTTGAAGACCTTCGGTCTTGGAGCAATAGAAGTCAGACATTAGAACATTAGACATTAGAACATTAGACACAAACTAAAAATTGTATATGATCTTCAGTGCATTTCTAATACTCTAATTTCTAATGTTCTAATTTCTATGATCTGGCAATATTGCCGATCTGGCAATATTGCCAGATCATTGACACTATTAAAGGTGCTGTGCTAAAAAAACCTAATAATTCTCTAATGGTTACAGGAACTGACATGGCAAAACGCTGGACTCAAGATGCTGCCCAGTTCGTGGGAAAAGATTCATGGGCTTTCGAGGCCTTGAAGGAGCTCCTCGTCCAGGAGAGAGGGCTTGATCTTGAGGCGTACAAGGAGAGTTGCATTTACAGGAGGATCTTTCTCCGGGTACGTTCGAGCGGTCACGAAAACCTCGGTTCATACTACCGGGCACTGGTGCGCGACCCTGAAGAACTGGACAGACTGTTTCAGTACCTCACTATCCATGTCACGGAATTTTTCAGGAATCCAGCTGCCTATGATTATCTCAAGAGGAGAATTCTGCCCAAGATACTGCTTGAATCCCGCAATGCGGCTAAATTGAGGATTTGGAGTGTTGGCTGCTCCTCCGGTGAGGAGCCATACAGCCTCGCTATGCTAATGCTGAAGGCCAGAGATGAGTTGGGAGTATCTACCCCCTTCACAATCCTCGCTACTGATATTGACGAAAAGATTCTGAAAAAAGGAAAAAAAGGTTACTATTCAGGAGATTCCCTGAAAAACGTCGGACCAAGGGATCTTGTAAGATATTTCGTGCAGGAAGGGGATGGGTATCAGGTAAAGGAGGAGCTAGCGAAGGTGATCAACTTCCGTCAGGCCAATATTCTTACGGACAGACCTGGCCACAGGAAGAACCTTATCGTTTGCCGAAATCTGCTGATATACCTTTCCCGCCCGCGACAGGAAAAAGTGATCAAGCGTTTTTCAGATTTTCTGGTCCCCAGCGGTCATCTCATGCTGGGAAAGGCCGAAACATTGATCGGGCAGAACCGGATTTATTTTCATAATATCTCTCCAGTTGAGAGAATATACCGCAAGAGGGAAGTCCCTCTGGAAATAGAGGAAACATAAATTCCGTGTCCAGCCGGGAACTTAGGGAAAGGAGCTCCCTGTCATGAGAATGGAAATACGGTTCAAGTTGATCCTCACCTTTCTGGCCGTTGTTGCTGTTGTGGTGTTTGTCCCCTATCTTTTTGACATGATGGGAATTGAGGGTGCATGGGGAGAATTTGGCGCGGTTTCAGCTGCGATAGCCGTGGGTCTGTCCCTCGGTAGCGTTGTTGCTGCCAGGATCACCAGGGATATCCGTGAGATGAGGGACATCGCTATGAAGATCAGCGAGGGGAACCTGACTCTGGATCTTAGTCATAAGGCCTCAACATTCGAGGACGAATTCTCCGATCTGAGAGAGTCATTTCGTGTAATGGTCCAGCGTCTTACTCTGCTGGTGAAGAATCTGAAGAGCTCTTCGGTGGAGATCCATGAATCCGCCCAGGCCTTTTCGGCAACAGCGCAGGAGATGAACGCTTCAACTGAAGAAATTGCCGCTGCTATTGAAGGTATCAGCAAGGGAGCCGAGATCCAGGCCGCCCAGGCAGAGAAGATGTCCAGTACAACTCACAATATGGCGACCAGTCTTGAGTCTGTGGCGAGTAAATCAAAAGATGCATCAAAGGTGTCCACGGAGGCCGGATATACTGCACAGACCGGGAGCAAACATACCGAAATGGCGACAAACAAGATAAGACAGGTATTTGATTCCGTTTCGAAGGCAAGTGATTCGGTAGTGGGATTCGGTGAGCGGAGTAAGGAGATTGGAGAGATCGTGGACATAATAACAGGTGTGGCTCAGCAAACCACACTGTTGGCCCTCAATGCCACTATTGAGGCTGCAAGGGCCGGTGAGTATGGAAGAGGTTTTGCAGTTGTTGCTGAGGAGATCCGTAAGCTGGCTGAAAATACGGGCCAGTTTGCCGACAAGATCACAGGTATTGTGGGACGGATCCAGAATGACAGTGAACAGGTCCTTGTTTCAATGAAAGATGTCGGTGCAATCCTTGATGAGGGTGAGGAGATAATTCAGACCATGGGTGGAGCCCTTCAGGAAATAGTTAAAGCGGTGCTCGAATCTACAGCCAGATCCCAGGAGATCTCCCAGCTTACAGAAACCCAGAACAATGCCTCGAAGGAATTCATTAAGGGCATCGACGAGATCTCAAAGGTGGCAGAGGACAATGCTGCATCAACAGAACAGGTGTCAGCCGCTACTGAAGAGCAGATAGCTTCAATGGAAGAGCTTGCAAACTCGGCTCAGGACCTGTCTGCGCTTTCCGAAAAGCTGAGAATGCTCTCGGAAGAGTTCAAGGTATAGATCCATGGCCGAGCAGAATATCCCTCCGGAAAACCAGGAGCAAGAGCCTGGTCCGGAGGCCCAGGTAGAGGAGTTTGACTCAGAAGAACACCCGGAACCGGGGCACAATTCAGTTCTGTTCACGATTGGCAGGGAAGTTTTTGCCATCCCGTTGGAGGATATCGATGAGATCTATAAATTTGAAGATATCACTCATTTGCCGACGGCACCGGACTTCCTGGTCGGTGTAATAAACGTGCATGGTAACCTGGCATCTGTCATCAATCTTGCCGCAGTGATGGGAATAGAGGATTCTGTGGAAAGCGACCTCACGATAATACTTATACCGGAGATGGGAGGCATCGCTATTCAGGTTGATTCCACATCAGGATTCGCAAGGTATTCGGTTCTGGAGGAAGTGGCCTCCGGTTTTGATTCTTCCTTTGACACCTCCGGTGAGATTACCTTTGTTGAAGGTGTATTCAAAACAGATAAAGGACTTGTTTCGCTGATCAATCCCAGGAAGCTGCAGATCTGGATTGATGGAGCGTTTTCGAAAGGGGACGACTAATGGCAATAAAGGTCTTGATCGTCGACGACGCGATGTTCATGCGCAATATGATCGGCGACATCTTCGAAGGAAAGAATTTTGATGGTCAAGAATTCAAAGTTGTCGCTGAAGCGGAAAATGGCATCGAGGCGGTCGAGAAATATCAAGAACACAATCCCGACATCGTTACAATGGATATAGTCATGCCTGAGATGACAGGTATCGAGGCTTTAAAAGAGATCATGAAACTTGATAGTAAAGCCAACATTGTGATGTGCAGCGCCCTTGGCCAGGACAGCCTTGTGATGGAAGCTCTGGACTCAGGAGCTAAAGATTTCATCGTCAAACCCTTTCAACCGGAAAAAGTTCTCGATGTAGTTCTCAGGATACTCAAGGAAAGACGGGACAGCAAGGGCTGATCGCGAGACTGTAATGTTGTCAGGGTCGCAAGAAGTCCGTGAGTGGCTTTTTGCTCCTCGGAAAGTGAAAAGCGTCGTTTTCACTTTCCTCACGAATCGATGTCTCGCTTTGCCAGCCATCGATTCGGGCACCCATGCTCGGGTGCGTTGATGACTTCTTGTGAAGTCAAGAAGACGAAACATCAAAGAAGGATCTTTGATAGTTTAAGGCGGCTTACCCTATGGATATGTCCAAGTATAAAACCCTCTTTCTCTCAGAGGCCAGAGAGCATCTCCAGAGTTTAAACAATTGCGTCCTGATTCTCGAGAAAGACCCGGGATCCGGGGAAAGTATTAATGAACTCTTCCGGCACGCCCATTCAATCAAAGGAATGTCCGCGTCAATGGGATATGGGCCAATTTCCCAGCTATCCCACAATATTGAAGACCTGATGGACATTATTCGCAAGGGACAGTCAGCGATCTCCCCCGAAATAGTGGATATCCTCCTTGGGGGTGTTGATATCCTGGAGGATATGGTTGATGCCATTGATAACGACAATCCTGCCGAAGAGCTGCTCGATGCCGATTATATGGCACGTCTTAAAGCGATAATCGAAAGTACCGGGAAACCTGGACCTCCCGAGCCAGTTACCGAACAAGAGCCTGCTCCGGTACAAGAAGCTGCTTCGGTTCCCCAGGAGGTTCCTCAAGCCCCTGCGCAACCTGAAGTCTCAGTGCCCGCCCATGGGGAGCGGTTGAGGGTAAGCTTCAAGGTGTCGACTGAAAGCCTCGTTCCATCCGCAAGAGCTTACCTTGCTATAAAGAGATTGGAGGAACTGGGTAATATTCCGGAAGTCACTCCCTCCATTGATGAGATAAAAGCGGGGCAGTGCAGCGGCGATGTCTCACTTTTGCTGTAAAGCTCAGACATCGATTCCGTAAAAGCGACTCTTTCAAACCTGGCGGAGATGGGAGAATTTTCGGTAGTTCCCCCCGGCGGTCTGGAAGAACCGATACCGGGACCTGAAATGATCCGGGCAGAGGGGGGTATTCCAGGGGAAAAAGAGGAAGTGAAAGACCTTTCCGATCCCGCTTCTGCACCGGTGACCGAAGTATCATTAGAAACTACACCCATTGCCAAACCGCCCCCACCAAGACCCTCGACGGCCAAAGCTGCTGCATCCCAGATGGTAAGGATCAGTACATCGCTCCTTGACAGCTTTATCAATCTGGTTGGAGAGCTTATCGTTACCAAGAGCAGGATAAAGGACCTGACCCATGCTTCAGGCTCCAGGCCACTGGAACAGACCATGACGCAGCTTGAACAGCTCGTGGGAAGCTTGCATACCGAAATCATGAAGGTCAGGATGATGCCCCTGGAAACGGTGACCCAGAGACTTCCCCGGGTGGTACGCGATCTTTCCAAGGAAAGGGGCAAGAGCGCTTCCCTGGAGATCGACGGAGCAGAGATCGAGCTGGACAGGGCTATTCTGGAGCAGCTTGGTGATCCGCTTATTCATATTCTGAGAAATTCAGTGGATCATGGACTGGAGGACCACAAGGGCAGGAAGGCCGCCGGGAAGGATAAAAACGGCAAGATCCTCCTTAAAGCCTTCCGTGAAAGAGATATGGTCTTCATTGAGGTGTCTGACGACGGCCGGGGTATGGATATCGAGAAAATAAAAAGCAAGGCTGTGGAAAAGGGCCTGATCTCGGAACAGAAAGCCACCATCATGGATGAGGATGAAGCAATAATGCTCATCTGCCGTCCCGGATTTTCAACAGCCGAAGTAGTAACCGATGTTTCCGGCCGCGGAGTAGGAATGGATGTTGTTCAGTCTGTAGTTGATTCCATCGGTGGAAGCCTTTCCATTGAAAGTACGACAGGCGAGGGGACAACATTTACACTGAAACTGCCCCTTACGGTCGCCATCGTAAAGATGCTACTGGTGGACCTGGCGCAGCAGATATTTGCTATTCCCATAACCAGGGTTGTTCGAACCCTCAGCGTCCCTGTTGAGGAAGTAAGCGAGAGTCAGGGAAGGTTATTTTTGACACTTGATGAAGATGAAGATGAGGAACTCATACCCCTCTATGAACTAAGAGAACTTCTCTCGGCTGCAGGTGATCCAGAACGGAACGGGGATCTCACGATCGTGCTTGTGGAGATTACCAACAGGATAGTGGGCATAATGATCGACAGTATCACGGGACAGGAGGATATTGTAATAAAACCCCTCTGTTACCCACTGGAGCATTTAACCAGCTACTCCGGGATGACTATTCTAGGTGACGGTAGTATTGTACCTATCCTCGATCTCGGAACCCTTTTCTAGGTTAAATGACAGATACTCCAACCACCGATTTTTTCCTGACATCTGAAGATATCGATGCCATTGGCAGGGTCGGCAGCATTGGCGCCCGGCACGCGGCAAGGGCTCTCTCAAGGCTTACAGCCACAAGTATCAGGCTCTCGAAGCCGGAGATGAAAACCCTCTCCATCGGCGAAGTTCCTGACCTTCTGGGTGGAATGGACGCCCCCGCGATGGGTGTACTGATCCCTTTTCACGGTGATGTGGTGGGCAACACCCTGCTTCTGTACTCAGATGATGGGGCAAAAGAGCTTTTAAAGCTACTCTTCCCCGGCGATGATGAAGTGACAGAGGAACTGAAGGACTCGGCTATTGCCGAGACCGGCAATATACTGGCAGGCGCAATACATACGGTCATGTCGCGCCTGACAGAGAGAATTCTTATTTCATTGCCTCCCATAACTGTACAGGATATGGCGGGAGCTATCCTTGATCCACTGCTGGCCGAGGCAGGTTCATATACGGATGAGGTTGTCACCCTTGTTTTTCATCTGTCTGATGAGGATGGCACCTGTCTTGTCAAGACTGTACTCATACCTGGAATAGAGTGCCTGCAGTTGATGCAGGAAGCCGCTAACAGGTTGGAAACCGGCTGATGGATCTTGTAGTTGTTGGTATCTCGGAGTACAAATTCGCCGATAAACCCGACAGGTTGATCACATACGGCCTCGGTTCATGTGTTGCCATAATTCTGCACTGCCGTAATTCCGGAGTTGCATCAATGGCTCACGTTATGCTTCCCATGTCTTTTACAGGGGATAAGATCAGTACGCCTGGGAAGTTCGCGGACACGGCGATAGTTGCCATGCTCAAAGAAATGGACGGTAGGGGAATAGGTCCCGGGAGCCTGGAGGCCAAGCTGACGGGCGGGGCAGACATGTTTGCTGGGAAGATAAAGGGTATGAGCAGAAGGATCGGAGCCCGAAACGTCCTGGCAACCCGGAAGACCCTGGGGAATTACGGTGTTAAGATACTGGCGCAGGAAACAGGCGGCAATACAGGCAGGACAGCAGAATTTCACACTGAGGACGGTTCCTTAATCGTGAGGACGCTTAGGGAGGGGAAGGTGGTTCTTTAAGAGCCGTCCAATGTCCAACGACCAATGTCCAACGACCAACGCGGCTAGGAAATACAAATAGAGATTCGAAGTACGACATGTAAAATTAAAAAATTCGGTTTAATTGGTTAATAGTTGTTAAGTGCTGGCTTAGTATACGTTGGACCTTGGACATTGGACGTTGGACCCTGAACCAAGAATACGGGGAGTAAGATGACGAAAAAAGCACAGATAATAGACGGCAGGGCGATTTCGAAGGAAGTTCTTGATGAGGTCAGGAAGGAGGCAGCCGGATTTGCGGCCCAGCACGGGAGACCGCCCGGACTGGCTGTTGTGCTTGCTGGCGAAGACCCGGCCTCGGGAGTTTATGTGCGTATGAAGACACGGGCATGCGGGGATTGCGGTATTGAATCGTTCTCACACAGTCCCCCGGGGGATACCACCACTGATGAGCTTCTGGGACTTATCGATAAATTGAACGATGATGAAAATGTCGATGGGATCCTTGTTCAGCTCCCTCTCCCTGACCAGATAGATACAAGACAGGTGCTTGACAGGGTCTTGCCGGCAAAAGACGTTGATGGTTTTCACCCGGTAAATGTTGGCCGCCTTGTCAGGGGGGATGATAATGTCCTGCTGCCCTGTACCCCGGTTGGTGTCATGAAGCTGCTGGATTCAGCAGGGGTTGACCCCCATGGCAAGAGAGCGGTGGTTATCGGAAGAAGCGATATAGTGGGTAAGCCCATCGCCATGCTTCTTTTGCACAGGCATGCTACTGTTACGATCTGCCACTCCAGGACACCTGATCTGCCGGGTGTGGCACGTGAAGCGGACATACTTATAGCTGCCGTTGGCCGTCCCCTGATGGTTCGCAGAGACTGGATCAAGGAGGGAGCGGTCGTGATCGATGTGGGAACCAACCAGCTCACAGAGGAGAATGCTCCTGAGGAGATACTAAGCATTCCGGGAAAGAGGGCTGATTTCGAGAAGAAGGGTTATACACTTGTTGGGGATGTTGCTCTGGATGCCGACCAGGTAGCGGGTATGTTAACCCTTTCTCCGGGAGGGGTGGGACCTATGACTATCGCCTCTTTGATGAGTAATGCCGTTAAGGCGGCGGTTTGGCGTAAGACTTAAGGGCGACCGCTATGCCAGTCGAAGTCGAAGCTTTTGTCACCACGGAGTCACGG
>DAOVVW010000048.1 GCA_030636965.1 Pseudomonadota bacterium
ATGAAGTTACAACAAGGAGAAAAATGTTGATTCATAGAAAGGTTCTTTTACCGGTTGTAATTATAACCTCATTCCTTCTGATTCTAGGTTCCTGCGCTTCGAACCCGGATCAGAAGGCTGAAGACAGCCGTGAGGGGGATCTCCACTATCAGATGGGTGTTACGTATCTGACCAAGGGCAATGTGGAGATGGCCTTGTTTGAACTGAGCAAGGCTGTGAGGCTTAAACCCCGTGATGCCGAGGTGAGGTTTGCCCTTGGTACCATTTACCTCTTCAAGGGCGAGCCGGAACGGGCCATAGGTGAGTTCAAGCAGGTTATACAATTGAACCCCAGTCATTCGGATGCCTACAATAACCTGGGTGCGGCATATGTGAGGATCGAGAAGTGGGATCTTGCGATAGACGCCTGTCAGACAGCCCTGGACCAGATAGGCTATCAGACCCCTGAAAAAGCACTGACGATAATAGGGTGGTCCTACTACAAGAAGAACGACCCTGTAAATTCTATTGACTATCTTAAAAGAGCGCTTGAGATAAAACCGGACTCCCCGGATACTGCCAACAAAATGTCAGAAGTTTATATCTCAGAGGGACGCCTCGACAAAGCACAGGCTATATTGGCAGATCTTGTGACCAGCTATCCCACATATGTGAGCGCGAGGCTTAACCTGGGCATCACCTACTACAAGATGCGGGATATGATCGGAGCTAAAAAGGAGTTCCATGCTGTTTTGCGTCTCACGGATAGCAAAAGCGATAACGCGAAACTTGCCAGGGGATATCTGGACCTGCTCGAGTGATGAAAAATGAGGATAGAGCTTGGAGAACGGCTGCAACGCCTTCGCACAGGGAAGAATGTAAGCCAGAAGGAACTTGCTTCCAGGACACGAATAAGTACACGTTACATTGATGCCCTGGAAAGAGGTGATCTCGATGTGCTTCCGGGTCAGATTTTTGTCATTGGGTTTGTCCGCTCCATCTGCACTGAACTGGAGCAGAGTCCTGAAGAGTTCCTGGAGTTGCTGGAGGGCTGCTTCCCTGAGGAGGACTTTGACGAGTTAGAGGAAGCGGCACAGACAAAAAAGGGCATTATGCCCTTCGCGCTCGCAGCGCTTCTCCTTCTCGTGCTTATTGGAGGAAGTACATTCCTGCTTGGGACATCCGGGAAAGAGGCGGAGAAGCGAGAAACTGAGGAAACTTCCCTGTCAGGCCGGGAATTGGAAAGTAAGGGGTCTGAGGCTGAGCAAGAGGTTTTCAGGGAAGCGGCAGTTCCCCAGGATCTGGATCTGAGTATTTATGCTATAGAGAGGACCTGGCTCCGCATCCAGACGGATGGTTCTCCGCCATGGGAAACAACAATGAGAGTTGGTGACGAGATTAAGCTCAGGGCCGGAGGAAGAATAATGCTACATATTGGAAACGCCGGGGGCATTCTTCTCGACCTTAACGGAAAACGCTTTGGTCCCCCTGGCGCCCATGGCCAGGTTGTTTCCAATTTCATTTTGACACGTGATAATTTATAACAGGGTCGTAAAAAGTCATGGATGGACTTTTTACGATCTAACAGCAACGAATGGAGGATAGAAGAGGCCGACTCTGAAGCTGGATATTAGAAATTGGAAATTGGGAATGCATGATGGGATTTAAACTTATCCGCGATTTTCAATCTCCAATTTCCAATCTCCCAATTCCCCTCTCCTTCAAATCCGCTTATGTTTTTGCTTTGAGTGTCTTTGCAGCAATAGAGGTTCAGACAGGTTAATCACAGGCTTACAGATTGCCTTCAGTTGTAAATGAAATAAAAATGTTATCTGGAGCCAGCGGCTCGCGAGCAGTAGAAGATAGATATAAGGGGTCATAATGTCTCTTTCCGCACTTCGAAATATTGGTGTCATCGCGCATATTGATGCCGGGAAGACAACGACCACAGAGCGGATACTCTACTATACCGGCAAGATCCATCGTATGGGTGAAGTGGACGAAGGGTCGGCACAGATGGACTGGATGCCCCAGGAACAGGAGCGCGGAATAACGATAACTTCCGCCTCTACCACCTGTATTTGGCGTGACTGCATGATAAACGTGATCGACACACCCGGTCACGTTGATTTTACTGCGGAAGTAGAGAGGTCTCTCAGGGTACTTGATGGAGCAGTTGTGGTGTTCTGCGCTGTTGCAGGTGTGCAGCCACAGTCTGAAAAAGTATGGCGACAGGCTGACAGTTATGGAGTGCCAAGAGTTGTATTTATTAATAAAATGGATAGGATAGGAGCAAATCCTGATAAAACACTTGAAGAAATAACCAAAGTTCTTGATGCCCAGCCCCTTCCTTTGCAGATACCTGTAGGTGTTGAATCGGGTTTTTCCGGTGTGGTGGATCTGATAACAATGAAGATGCTGATATGGGAGAGCGATGAGGACGAGGCACCTGCTGAAGAAGAGATCTCTGAGGATCTGCTCGAGGAAGCAGGCAGGCTCAGGGAAACTCTGCTCGAGACCCTTTCAGAGGTAGACGAAAGGGTGATGGAGCTGTATCTGGAGGGTGGAGAGGTAATTCCTGAAATTGCCAGAGAAGCGGTCAGAAGGGGAACGATCGACAGGAATTTCTATCCGGTTATGTTCGGTTCATCAATGAAGAAAAAAGGAGTACAACCTCTTCTCGACAGTATTGTGGACTATCTGCCGTCACCGCTGGATAAACCTCCGGTTTCCGGGTACCTGGAATCTGGTGAGGAAGAGACCAGAACACATTCGGTAAAGGATCCGTTCTGCGCTTTGCTCTTCAAGATCATGAGTTTTCCAGGCAGACCAACGCTTTTTTACGTGAGAGTCTATTCAGGAACCTGCAGGATCGGCGGCCAGATGAAGAACAGCCGTTCCAAGAAGGTTGAACGGGCGATGAAGATCATGCGGATGCATGCCAACAGACGTGAGGAAATTAAGGAAATGAAGGCGGGTGACCTTGTCGCTCTTGTAGGCCTGAAAGATGCGAGAACAGGAGACACTCTCTGCGATCCGGGTCATCCTATCAGCCTGGAAAAGCCATATTTCCCCGAGCCTGTTATCTTTATCTCCATCGAGCCAAAAAGCGCCAAAGATCAGGACAAGATGATGGATGTTCTGGAAAGACTTTCAGAGGAGGACCCCACTTTTGTTGTCAGGATTGACGATGAAACAGGTCAGGTAATCCTCAGCGGCATGGGCGAACTGCATCTGGAAGTGCTGGTGGGCAGGCTCTTTAACGAATTCAACGTCCAGGGAAGAGTAGGTAATCCTCAGGTTTCCTACAGAGAGACTGTAACAAGAAAGGTCGAGGTTTCCGAGAGGTTCGAAAAGGAAATAGGAGGCAAGGAGCATGATGCCTCGGTAACACTTGCAATTGAGCCCCTGCCTGGGGGCGGAGCTGTGCAGTTCGAAGACAGGACAGGAGAGGCCCAAATCCCTGAGGAGGTAATAAGCTCCATTAGCGAATACGTAACGGAGGGGTCAGGGAGCGGAGCCAAAGCCGGCTATCCTGTTATAGATGTTAAGGTAAACCTTATGGACGCTACCTATAATTCAGAGAGATCGACTGACATGGCCTATAGAGCGGCCACGATAAGTGCTCTTGCAAAGGGCCTAAGGGATGGTAAACCGATCCTGTTAGAACCGGTAATGGCTGTGGAGGTGGAATCTCCAGATGAGTACACTGGCGAAGTGATGGGTACTTTGACGCTCAGGCGAGCCACGATTGAAGGTGTCAGCAGACAGGGACAGGTGGAAGTTATAGACGCCCTCGTTCCACTGAGAGAGATGTTCGGATACACAACTATCCTCAGGTCCGTAACACAAGGACGCGGGACATTCACGATGGAACTTGCCCAGTACCGTCAGGTGGAAGAAAAATGAGCAAATTCGTCGTATTTACAGATCTCGATGGTACCCTTCTGGACCATAAAAGCTGCAGTTTCCGCAGGGCTTTACCTGCCCTGGATGTAATGGTCAGGAGACAGATTGCAGTAGTTCCAGTAAGCAGCAAAACCGCGGCGGAGATGCGGTACTGGATGAAGCTGTTGAGTTTGCACGGACCCTTTGTTTCAGAGGATGGAGGGGGAATATTCATACCGGAGGGCTATTTTCCCGGATCCATTCCCGGTGCGGTAAAGGAAAACTCTGAACTGAGGATCTCACTGGGTGCAGGAATTATGGAGGCAAGAGAAGGGCTGAGGAAGGTCTCATCAGAGGCCGGGGTTGCCGTTACGGGATTCGGGGATCTGAAAGAAGACGAGGTTCTGGAGCTCACAGGCCTGAAGGCAGCTGAGCTGGAAGCGAGCATGGCCAGAGAGTACGATGAACCCTTTCTGCTGGTCGATAACGATTCAGCTGCGCTGCTATTTGAGGTTGCGCAGAAAAACGGTTTTTCAGTGGTTCGTGGTGACGGAATTTTCCATATATCCAGGGGATGTGACAAGGGAAGAGCTGTAGAGATTCTGACGGAGCTATTCAGGCGCTTGTATCCGGAGGCTGTCACCATTGGGATTGGAGATTGTGCAAACGACATTTCCCTGCTTCACAGTGTGGATCATGCCTACCTGGTGATGAGACACGATGGGACGTACGATCCGGAAGTTTCTGATGAAAGTGTGAAAAAGGTCGGTGGCATAGGACCTCATGGATGGAGAATGGCCATGGAGGAGGTTTTTAACGTTGTCGGATATTGAAAAAAGGATAGGTTACAAATTTCGAGACCCTGCTCTGCTGAAGCTGTCATTGACCCATGCCTCATCTCTCAAGGAGAAGAAAACCCCCGGGATGGACAACCAGAGGCTGGAATTTCTTGGCGATGCGGTCATTCAGCTGGGAGTTTCCCACCTTCTGATGGATAAATACCCGGAGGCGGATGAAGGAGATCTGAGTTTCTTGAGGATAGGGCTGGTAAGGAAAGAGACCCTGGCGCGGGTGGCAGTGGAACTGGATATTGACAAACATGTCCTGGTTGACAGCAATCTGGCTTCAATGAACTCAGCAGGGATATCATCTGTTGCAGCCGACGCTATTGAAGCGGTACTGGGCGCTGTCTACCTGGACGGTGGTTGGCATGAAGCCCTGGCAGTCATTGAAAGAGTGCTTGGAGACCTGCCGGTTCCGGCAGGAGATCTCAGGGGAAGCAAGTCAGCCTTGCAGGAGCTTATACAGAAGAAGTATCAGGGAGAGATACCCAGATACTCGGTGACGGTTGATCCGAAGGCGACTGAGGAAGAACGTTTTGTCTCAAAAGTCTACCACAGGGGTGAATTTCTGGGAGAGGGTATGGGACGGAGTAAGAAGAGGGCACAGGAGGACGCTGCCCAAAAGGCGCTGGATGCCTTGAGGAGTGACGAGTAGTTGACTGTTTTTTGTTCCGGTTTCGTTGGGATCCTGGGACGACCCAACGTTGGGAAGTCAACCCTTTTGAACCATGTGTGCCATGACAAGGTGGCCATAATCTCGGAGAAGCCACAGACGACCAGGAACCGTATTCTGGGAGTGCTCCACAGACCGGGATCCCAGATCGTATTTCTGGATACACCCGGGATGCACGAAGATGCCAAGGCGCTTAATCGATATATGCAGGGTGTGATCAGAAGGGTTGCAGAGGATGTAGATATCATCGTGTATATGGTGGATGTAACCAGGGAACACGGGCGGGAGGACGAGCTGGCTCTGTCTATCCTGAAGGAAAACAAGGATATCCCTGTGGTCCTTGCTGTAAACAAGATCGACAAAGCCGTGGATGAACTGATAAATAAACGATTGAAATTTCTAGAGGAGAAGTTTCAGTTCTCAGGGGCCTGTACAATCAGCGCTCTTCGTGGAACAGGCGTTGATGAATTGCTGGAAAAGATCACTTCTCATCTACAGGAGGGGGTTCCCTTTTTCCCCGAAGATATGGTAACAGACCAGCCGTTGGGTTTTGCACTTTCTGAGATCATCAGGGAAAAGCTCTTTGAACTTACGATGGAGGAAGTCCCATATTCAACGGCTGTGGTTGTTGAGGAGATCTCAACTGAGAGGGAAGATATTATAGAGGTTTCTGCGATCGTTTACGTCGAGAGGGAGACTCAGAAAAGGATCATAATCGGTAAGGGCGGCAGGATGCTGAGAGATGTAGGCACAGCCGCGAGGCTTGACATGGAAAAAAAGTTAGGGAAGAAGATATATCTTCAGCTCTGGGTAAAAGTGAAGCGTGGATGGACCGACAGGGAAGGTCTTCTGCGGCAGATGGGATACAATTAATGATAGTGTCGTAAAAAGTCCATTCATGGCTTTTTACTTCGCGGAAAGTGAAAAGTGTCATTTTCACTTTCCTCACGAATCCATAACTCACGTTGCAGGTTATGGATTCGGGCGCCCACGCTCGGGCGCGATGATAATATGCAAGTCATTGATTTGTGCGCCCCTCAATGGGTGCGTTGATGGACTCTTTACGAGTCCATCAATGTTGGTAGTGTCGTAAAAAGACCATCCGTGGCTATTTACTCCGCGGAAAGCGAAAAGTGTCATTTTCACTTTCCTTACAAATCAACAACTTGCGGTGCAAGTCATTGATTTGGGCGCCCCTTAATGGGCGCGTTGATGGACTTAATTACGAGTCCATCAACTAATAACAGGGACAGGATTATGTACATCAGCAAAGTCGACACATTACTGG
>DAOVVW010000176.1 GCA_030636965.1 Pseudomonadota bacterium
AAGTGCGTCGAAGGACGGAGTGCACGGAGAAATTCCAGAGCTTGATTTAACCACAGAGCACAGAGGAAATTATTGTTTTGAGTTTACTAGAAACTAGAAACCAGAAACTAGAAACTGGAAGCCAAGCTGCTCTCCTTCTGGTGCTTTTACTTTTGGCTTCATTGGCCGGTTGTTCGTCTCCTGTTCCCACCGATCTGTCTCCCATAAAGATCCTGTACACCGGGGATATTGACGGGTACATAGACCCCTGCGGCTGAAAGACCATTCAGATGGGGGGTCTTCCCCGTCGAGCAACTTTCATCAAGCAGGAGATCTCCGACGGAGTTCCCACTCTCATCCTGGATTCCGGTAACCTCTTTACAAAGAAGGTGCTCTCGGAGCCAGCCCTGGAAAATGCCGTGAGAAAAGGAGAACTCATACTCAGGGCCATGGAGACCATGGGCTATAAGGCCGCCGCTGTAGGAGAGATGGACCTTTACCTTGGACGGGAGAACCTGGACAGACTCGCTGGATCAACTTCCGTCAAATTCCTTTCGGCAAACCTGAAGTCCGCCAACGGCAGACCCGTCTACTCACCCTACACGATAACGACAGTTGGAAAGATAAAAGTTGGCATATTCGGACTTACCTCCAGAGATGTGGACGTAAAAATGATGGAGCAGCGCTTCCCCGGCGTCTGGGTGGACGATCCTATTACAACCGCATCGGCATTACTTCCAAAACTTCGGAAAAAGACCGATCTCATTGTGGCCCTGACCCACATTGGAGTCGGCAAGGACAAGGAACTCGCCAGAAGCGTCAAGGGGATCGATGTAATTGTAGGCGGCAAGAGCAGGACATGGCTAAAGAACCCGCTCCAGGTTCGCAGTACCTTGATAACCTCGGGGTATTTTCAGGGCCGGGCCATGGGAAGGCTCTTTTTGAGCTTCAGGGGCAAACATGCCGGATGGACTGGCGGTAATCGCATAGATTTTTTAAAAGAGCAGCTTCAGGTGCTGGAAAAGGGAGGTGATGTTCTGCCGGGCGTCCCCGGGGATCGGGAAGGGCTGACTAGAGAACTTGACAAAGCCCGGTCCATGACACGCATCGACGGGGACATGATCACCCTGACCGAGAGGTTCGGTGACGACCGCCAGATAGCCTCCTTTATCAGGGATTACCGGAAGGAGCTTAAAAAACAGGCACAGGCCAGGGTGGTCGAAAGCGTAACTTCTGATACACCAGACCGTTATCTGGGTTCAAAAGCCTGTGTTGACTGTCACCGCACACGATCCGCTTTCTGGGCCGGTACTGCCCATGCCAGGGCTCTATCCGCCCTCGTGCCAAAGGGCGCCGAAGCGGACCACGACTGTCTTCCATGTCATGTCACGGGGTATCTGAAGCCGACAGGTTACACTCCTGCCGCACCGAGGCCCGATCTTGTGAACGTTCAGTGTGAGGCCTGTCACGGGAAAGGTTCCCTTCACGTTTCATCCCCTGACATCTACGGCCTTATCAAGATGCCTCCGGCAAGTATTTGCCTTGGCTGCCACATAGCGGACCACGACGACGATTTCGATTACATCAGGGACCGGAGGCTCGTATGCGAAGATCTCTGACACTGGGAAACCTCCAGATCTCCCCGGCCCTTGCCCTTGCTCCAATGGCGGGAATCACCAACTCTCCTTTCAGGCTGGTCTGCCGCCGGGGGGGCGCCGGGCTGGTTTTCACGGAGATGATAAGCGCCCGGGCCATGAGGTATCAGAACCGAAGAACGGCCGAGATGGGTACCTTCGAGGAAGGAGAGCACCCGATCGCAGCCCAGATCTTCGGCAGGGAGCCGGAGGAGATGGCTGATGCGGCATTGACACTGACAGAGGCCGGTGCAGATATCATCGACATCAACATGGGCTGCCCGGTTAGAAAAGTCCTCAAGAGCGGGAGTGGAATACAGCTCATGAGAGAGCCTGACCTGGCCACTGATATAGTAAAGGCTGTTGTCGCGAAAGTGGATGTTCCGGTTACCGTGAAGATACGCCTGGGCTGGTCCGAAGATGAGATCAACTTCATCACCTTCGGGAAAACCCTGGCCGACAGCGGTGCCAGCGCCGTGATCCTCCATCCACGCACAAGAGCCCAGGGGTTTGCCGGCAGTGCACGCTGGGAGGAGATCGCTCGCCTGGTAGAGGCGCTGGATATACCCGTCCTGGGAAGCGGGGACGTAAACACGGTCCAGGACGCCCGGACCGTATTTGAAACAACTGGCTGTGGGGCCATCCTGATAGGAAGGGGCAGCCTGGGTCGGCCATGGATATTTTCACAGATCGCAGCAGAACTTGAAGGAGAGGAACCCGGAAGTGACGATGAACTGCGAAAACAATTTATCAGCATGCACATAAAACTCATCGAAAAAGCCATGCCTGACAGGCGAAGTATTGGACATCTTCGAAAGCATCTTGCCTGGTACAGCCGCGGCCTACCGGATGGTTCGTCCTTCAGGGCCCTGGTGAACAGCCTTGACAGCTCAACGAAAATAGCGGACAAAGCTGCTGAGTTCTTCTGCCTTGAAGGAGATGAGATTATTAAAAAGGCGGCGCCGTGACATCGGAACATCATCTGATCCCCAGCCTCACTGAAGGGCTGTTTCTCTTTGACAGGGAAGGGCGCCTGGTGCTCCTCAATCCCTCGGGAGAGAGGCTTATAGGCCGTTCCGAAAAGGCGCTCCTGGGCAAGACCGCTAACGAGATATTCCCACGCAATCCTGACCTGTGCAGCATCCTGGAAAACACCCTCAACAATGGCCGCTCCCTCGCCCATCACAGCATCAGCCTGGCAAACTTCGAGGGCAATGAGCTCTACCTCTCTATAAGTGTTTCCATTCTTGAGGATCACGATGGCGCCATCCAGGGCCAGGTGCTCCTTGCCAGGGACGACACGGTTCTTTCGGAACTTGACCGCTCCTTCAGAAGGGCAGACCTGCTGACCACCCTCGGCACTTTGAACCTGGGGATCGCACACGAGATAAAAAATCCACTTGGAGGAATAAAGGGCGCGACTCAGCTTTTGCGCTCCGAACTTGGAGAAGACAGTCCCCTTGCAGAGAACTGCGATATCATCCTCAGGGAAGTGGAGAGGATCGATTCCCTACTGGAGAGCCTCCTGTCCGCAACTCCAACTGATGAGATCCCATTAAAGGAACTTAATATCCACGAGGTCCTCATCGAAGTGATCGACCTGATGGGACACTGGGAGGAGGGCCCTGCCGTCACGTATGTAAAGGTTCTCGATCCGAGTCTTCCAGCCGTGATGGCTGATCGCTCAGGCCTCACCCAGGTTTTCCTCAACCTTTTGAAAAACTCCCTCGAAGCTGCACCGCCTGACTCAGAGATCATTATCAGAACCACGGTCCCTCAGGTGGGCTCTCCCCATCCCATCCACGGAAGGATGAAGGGTGTGGTCCAGATAGATATCGAGGATTCGGGCCCGGGGTTTGACCTTGAGACCCATGATTTTTCCGCGCCGTTCTTCACGACGAAGCCGAAGGGAGTGGGGTTGGGACTTGCTATAAGCGAGCAGATAATTCAGAATCATGGGGGGCGGCTGGTCCTGGAAAACCGGGACGAGGGAGGGGCTATAGTCAGTGTCCTGCTTCCGATTTCGACTCAGAAAACAAAATAGCTTTTCTCACCACGGAGTTTACGGGTATCGGAGTATGGGGGTGTCGGGGTATCGGGGTTTATTCCCCTCCCCTGGCGGGAGGGGAACTTAAGGGGAGGGGGTACTAACTGAATTTATTAATTCACTTGGAACCTGGAACCTTGAACTCCACGCCTCAGCGTGGCCTGGAGAGAGGATGAGTAAAGTTGTGGTACCTTTTTTAGCCCAGAGCCTGGTTTCACTAACTACTCATCACGCATCACGATCTTAATAGATGA
>DAOVVW010000195.1 GCA_030636965.1 Pseudomonadota bacterium
CTCAAGCAGCCTCTCATCGTCAATACCGATCTTGAGATTACCTGTGAGGATTATCCTGCAGGCCAGACGATCGCCTGCAGAAATAGCTTCCCTTCCAAGAAGTCCGGACTCTGATTTTTCGGGAGCAGCGACATCACCCTCTATGACCCTTACAACACACCTGCCACATTCTCCCCTGTCAGCGCAGGTGCCGTCGAGGAATACACCCTCTCCCCTCAGAGCCCCCCTGAGATTGATACCGGGAACAGATTTAACAGTACCTATTCCCTCTATCTCGATCTCTATCAGCTTTTTTTGCTCTCTTTTTGCCATTGTTGATTACTGTACCTGTATTAATGCAAATGAAATATTAGAACATTAGAGCATTAGACATTAGTATATCTTATCATTCAAAGCGTTTGATATGTGTCTATTCTCTAATTTCCAATTTCTAATTTCCACAAGCAACCTTCACTTTTATGAACCGACACACTATGCTGCTATCATGAACCCTGAACATCTACATGACAAAACCGACACATCCCGCTGGTTAATATTGGGCCTGGTCCACTTTTCCGTGTTTTCCTTTGCCGTCACCATGCAGATGATCCCTCCTGTTCTGGGGATGCTGGTGGACGAACTTGGCATGAGCCATACCCAGGCAGGCGTCCTGATGGGTCTTTTTACCCTGCCGGGAATTTTCCTGGCTCTGCCGGGTGGGTATTTCGCGGATCGGCTGGGGCCCAGGATCGTGGGCATTTGCTCCCTGATCCTTCTGTGCGCGGGCACCCTGTTGATGATACCTCTAAAACCCCTCTATCTCTTTTTCGGGCGGTTCCTTGCCGGAGTAGGTGGCACCATTATTGTTATAGTAGCGCCACAGATAATCACTCGCCGGTTCCTGGGCAAGGAGTTGGGGCTTGCAATGGGAATTTTCACTACAGCCGTTCCCCTTGGCACCATCATCTCCTTTAATCTCCTTGGAATGGCCGGAAGGAGCTGGGGTATATTATCCGTATTCACCATTGCCGGAGCTCTTTCTCTGACCGCCCTTGCAGCATACCTGATCGCATTCAAACAGACACCCGAGGCCGGCCGGCAACCGACTGACCTTCGTATAGCCAGTGAACTGAGATCTCTGGGTAGAAATATCTGGCTTGTTGCCCTGGTTTGGACCTTCTTCAACATGGGGATACTCTCCTTTTTCACCTTCGGGATCGATTATTTTGCCATCTGCGGCTTCGGGCCGGAAATGGCCAATTTTCTGGGAAGTCTGCCTATGGGACTCTCCATTCCCCTTGTCCCGGTCTTCGGCTATCTTGCAGACCGTTTCGGATGGAGGGCTGGTCCCCTGATAATCGGCAGTATCATCTGCGGTGCAGCAATTTTGCTGATTGCTTTCGATCCTGTGAGGGCGGTCCTGTGGACAGTTCTGCTGGGGCTGGGGGTTTCATTAATACCTCCTGTCATATTCACCATGGCAGGAGAAGTAGTCTCTCCTGAAAGGATCGGTCTGGGTTTTGGACTTTTAACCGCGATGTTCAATGCCGGCGTATTCATCAGCATACCCCTTGCCGGCTACATCAAGGATCTTACCGGGACCTACGGCGCAAGCTTCACGTTAATAGCAGCTTTTTCTTTCGCGGGAGGCATAGCAGCTTTAAGTCTGCTCAAGGTAAAACCTGGAAGCAAAGTTTTGATAGGGTCGTAAAAAGTCCATTCATGGCTTTTTACTCCGCGGAAAGTGAAAAATGTCATTTTCACTTTCCTCACAAATCAATAACTTGGGATGCAAGCCATTGATTTGGGCGCCCCTCAATGGGCGCGTTGATGACTTTTTACGAAGTCATCAACCTTGATTCTTGATACTCTGTTAAACTGTTTTTTTGAGATCACTTGAAAAGGAGGAATTTATGATACTCGCTGATAAGGTTGCATTGGTCACAGGCGCAAGCAGGGGTATAGGAGCTTCGTCTGCCATATTGCTGGCTCACAAAGGAGCTGCTGTGGCCATAAACTACTTTCAAAGTCCGGATGCCGCAAACGATGTTGTGGAAAAGATCCATGCAGGCGGTGGTAAAGCATTTGCGGTCAAGGCGGACGTCCGTGATCCAAAACAGGCAGCGGAAATGGTCAAGGAAACGGAAAAAACATTGGGTCCGGTGGATATCCTTGTCAACAACGCCAGCATCGGTTTTCCCATAAAACCCTTTATGGATTTTACCTGGGAGGAAATGGAGGCAAAGTTGACGGGTGAGATCCAGGCATCTTTTAACTGCTGCCAGGCTGTTATTCCGGGAATGGTTACAAGAGAGTATGGCCGGATAGTGAATATCAGCAGCGGTCTTTCCAAATCCCCCGGTGACGGATTCGTCGCTCACATGACGGCCAAGGCGGGACTGGATTCCTTCACCAGGTCCCTTGCTCACGAGTTCGGTCCCAAGGGGATTACCGTAAATACCGTCGCCCCGGGTCTTACAGAAACGGATGCTACTTCTTTTCTGCCCCAGGAGGCAAAAGACGGTTACGCCGCTCACGTTCCTTTAAGGCGCATCGGTGTGCCAGATGACGTTGCTGGAGCAGTTCTGTTCTATGCCTCGGATTATTCCCGCTTCCTGACCGGCACCTACATGCCCGTGGATGGCGGGTCAATAATGCTTTAAGGATTCAGGGGACGAGGACACCGGCACCGTTTATCTTACCCTCCTTGAGAAGGGTAAGGGCCAGGTTCGCTTCATCCAGGGAGAAGGTTTGCGTCTGCGTTCTGATGGGGATCTCAGGTGCCATTTTCAACAGCTCCTCTCCATCCAGCCTGGTGCTTGCAGTGACACTTCTGATGTACCTTTCGTAGTAAAGGTGCTTCTCGTACTCCATTTCCGGTACGGGGCTCATGTGAATGCCTGCAAGGATAAGGGCACCGTTTCTATCCAGGTTTTCCAGAGCCGGTAAAACGAGCTCCCCTGCAGGCGCGAAAATAATGGATGCATCAAGTTCCGTGTCTGGCCTGTCCATCGGCCCACCGGTCCAGACAGCCCCCAGGTCTTCTGACAGTTTGCGGTGCGCAGACCCCCTGGTAAAAACGTACACCTCACATCCCAAGTGCCTGGCTACCTGTATGGTGACGTGAGCGGAAGCACCGAAGCCGTAAAGCCCGAGCCGACCGCCCGACTTAATGTTCGAAAGTTTCAAAGCCCTGTAGCCGATTATACCCGCGCACAGCAGTGGAGCTGCCTCTATATCGATAATATTATCAGGAACAGGATAGGCGAAGTCAGCCGGCACGATCACCGCTTCGGCATATCCACCATCAGTATGAAATCCTGTAAAGCGGGCATCGTGACAGAGGTTTTCCAATCCTGACTGGCAGAATCTGCAGTGCCCGCAGGTGGAGTTGAGCCATGCGATACCAACCCTCGCCCCCTCACTGTAGCGATCCACCCCATTACCAACAGCCACAACCCTGCCTACGATCTGATGTCCTGGTATGACCGGAAGCCTGGGAAGATCAAGATCGCCTTCAACAATATGCAGGTCAGTCCTGCAAACGGCGCATGCGGTGATCTTGACTGATATCTCTCCCGGACCCGGCGCCGGATCAGGGAGATCCTTCCCTGTGAGGGATGAACCTGAAACAGGCCCGGTCTTTTCAAGAAGCATGGCTTTCATTGTTTACTCCGAATTAGAACATTAGAAATTAGAGCATTAGA
>DAOVVW010000118.1 GCA_030636965.1 Pseudomonadota bacterium
AACGCAACAAAAATCTTAGCTGTTTTCACCACGGAGGCACGGAGGACACGGAGAAATCTAAGAGCTTGAGTTAACCACAGAGTACACAGAGGACACAGAGTTGTTTGGGGGGGGGGTTACCTATTAATAGATTTCAGACAATAAATACATAGTACTAGATAGTTACATATCTTTTTTTCTTACTCAAACCCAAACATCAGTTTCCTCTGTGAGCTCTGTGAACTCTGTGGTTCAAAGGAATCGCCCATGTATTCACTGTTTTTACCCAGAGCCCGGGTCTTACTCCGTGTCCTCCGTGCCTCCGTGGTGAAAACAAACTCGGACTTGCTGTCTCAATGCATGGTCCTTTCTTCCTCCCCTTTATCCGTAAAAAACCCCGACAAATAGAACAACGCGTAAAGCGCGAAGGGAAGCGTCGGAACCACTATCATCGGTACTGCTCCAGTCCAAATGACAAACCTGTACGTAAGATAGACAAGGCCGCCCGCCAGGAGGAAGTGCATCCTGGGTAGCCTGAAAACAGGCTCAAGCCCGGATCCAAAGTACAGGAAATAGACAACGAGACAGATCGTGGTCGCGGCCGCAGCCCCATAATAACCGGCATAAGGCACAAGGTAAACGTTAAGCAAAGCGTTGAACCCGAAGGTGCGAATGGCGATCTTACCGATCCTGTCGCTTCTGCCCTTAGCAGCGTAAACAGGTTCCAGGACAGATGCGGCGCTGTAGTAGAGAAGACCCGGCAGAAGGACAGCGAAGATCCCGAAAGACACCTGATCGTAGGTATCGTGGGGGAAAACGAGCCTGAGTACATAGGGATAGTAAAGAAGGAAATAAAGCCCGGCAAGGGAGTGGTAAAAAAACATCTTCTGTGCAGTTTGTCCCGACTCTGCGGCAAGTGCTGAATCATCTCCAGAGGAGGCCAGTTCAAAAAACCTGACTCTGAAGAGAGGGGCCGCACCCACGGGCACGATCATAAAGAGCCTCGCCAGGACGGATGCCTCTGAATATATCCCCAGGTCCACTGCTGAGACGAAAAGGCCAAGAATCAGAAAATCGAGGAAGAAGACAACCCTGAGAGCTTCATCGGTGAAATAATCCTTTATCCCGGCATTGATAGCGGTTACGGTCTGGTTGAGATGTCCCACCGGGCTTTTGAACCACGGCAGAGCTACTTGCTTCTTTCCCCTCCTCGCTACCGAGATTTCCGTGAAGAAAAATGCCAGTACAAGGTACGGCACCGATATCCTCATCAGACTCAGGAAAGAGATGGCTCCTAAAAAGACCAGTCTTTTTCTCAAGGCAAGTTTCGAGGCGATCTCATGTTTTCCCGATCCGTGAAGTATCGAGCTTATCAGAGTGTTGAAGGTATTAAGATAGACGGCCGCTGCGAGGAAGATGTACGGTCCAACACCCTGGCTCATCCCGATCTTCGCAAAGTGCCAGGCACCGAAAATGATAACAACTGTGCTGCCCAGGAACCCTGTCAGGGTGACAGCTCTATGAGCATCGGTAACAAGAGCAGGATGGGGAAGAACTCCTTGCCCTCCGAGAGCTATCTCACGCTCCAGGTACTTTCCCACACCAGATTCCGAAAGATAGGAGATGATCAGATATACGGCAAGGAGGAAAGAGTAAACGCCGAGCCCCTCCTGGCCATAGATCCTCCCTATGATGATCAGAGAAAGGAGAGCGGTGACTGTGTCAACTGCCTCCGTTCCCACGGCGAGGAGAAACTCACCCGCCCTCTTCCTGAGGGAGGAGGGATCGGGCAATTTCAGCTTCTGATTGGAATCAGTCAAACACTTCTCCCATGAGTGATCTAACCGCCTCCCTGATGTTTTTCAAGCTCTCTCAGGGCATCTGAAGCGATCCACCTGGCGCTTTTTGTCCCCTGCTCCTTTATCCTTTCAGCGCAGTCTGTTGCTTTTTGTGCAAGATACGGATTTCTCTTGCCGATCTGTCTGAGAGCCCAGTTGACGGATTTCATAACGAAATTTCTCTCATCGCCGGCACCTGTTTCAATAACAGCAAGATAGTTTTCAAAAACCCCGTCAGGAGTTCCTTTGTCGTGCACCGCCAGGACAGCCATTAAGGAGAAACCCGCTCTCCTGATAAATTCTTCCTCTCGGCCGGACCATTCCAACGCCAGATCGTGGGCAAATTCCGTCTTCCTGATGAGATTGTTGCAGGTCTGATCCACCAGATCCCAGGAATTGAAATCCCGGGCCCAGTCCTCAACCTCCCCCCTTGAGATCTTTTTATGGTCGGCCACTATCGTGGCAAGGATCCGTGCCTCGTGGATTCCGCTTTCCCACAGATCCTGGGCCAGATTCTGATCCTTCTGTATGGACTTGGCAAACTTTCTCAGGTCGGTCACCTTGATCCCCAAGGCACTCCCGGTGTTGATCCCGAACCGCGCCATACCCTCCCGGTTCCGTGGGCTTTCCCTGGCTCTTAGCTCAGTCAGGACCTCTTGAACAGTCATGTACTGTTTCGACATATTACCCTCCGGGGTGGAATCAGACAGAAGCACTGTGTTAACCTCATGTTAATCCACAAGTAACCAATGGAGGTTTCAATGAAGCGAATAATAGTAATATCCATCCTACTTCTTCTGACCTTCCCAGTCCACTCACAGGGAGGTTTTCTGGACGACCTCATAAAGCAGTTGGGATCGTCCTCTGACAGCGGCCAGGATGAGGGAACCGTCATCTCCGGACTGAAGGAAGCACTTACTATCGGTACCCGCAACGCAGTGAGTACTGTTTCTTCCATGGATGGTTATTTCGGCAACCTGGATATCAAGATCCCCATGCCTGAGAAATTGAAAAAGGTTGAAAAACTTCTCAGGAAGATAGGATATGACGACCAGGTGGATGAGTTCATCCTGAGCATGAATCGCGCCGCGGAACATGCCGCTCCTCAGGCTGTTGATATCTTTGTCAGAACCATCAGGGAAATAACCTTTCAGGATGCTATGGGAATATTGAAGGGGAGCGATACAGCCGCGACAGAATATTTCAGGGATAAGACTCACGACGATATCTACGGTATCTTCAAGCCGACGGTATCGACAAGTATGGATAAGGTGGGGGCAGTAAAAAGTTACAACAAGATGAACAGGAAATACACATCCCTGCCCTTCGTTAAAGAGGAACCGGTGGATCTGGAAGACTACGTAACGGAAAAAGCCCTGTACGGTCTATTCTTCATGATCGGTGAAGAGGAAAAGAAGATCAGAAAGGATCCAGCTGCGAGGGTAACAGACCTTTTAAGGAAAGTGTTCGGGAGTCACTAAAGATTGGTTTTTACCACAGAGTCACAGAGGACACAGAGAAAAACCTGGGCTTTGGGTAAAACATGATACAGGGAAATATAAAAGATATAGCTAAATTACTTACCGGTTTTTATAATGTAAAAAGCTAATATTTGTATTTTGCTCTAGTCTGCAAACTGTAATGTTCTACTTATTTCGAACTTAATTTCATATTTTTTACCTTTACCCCCTATCCCCACCTCTGTGCTCTCTGTGACTCTGCGGTGAAAGAAGCATTAAAACTCATCCAACTGTTGTGAGCAATTCCTCCTGTTCCCTGTTCAATCTCGCGGCCTCCACGAAACCTGGAACAATATTTGGATCGAATTGTGTCCCCGCACAGCGCTCAATTTCCTCGATAGCCTTGTCAAGGGTCATGGCCTTCTTGTAGGACCTGAAGGAAGTCATGGCATCAAAGGAATCGGCAAGACCAACGATCCTCGCTCCTTGCGGTATAAGGTCACCAGCCAGGCCGTCGGGGTAGCCTTTCCCATCCCACCTCTCATGATGGTAGCGGATCGTTTCGAGGATCGAATCACTCATGATGGGTTTCAATATTTTGTAGCTCGTCTCCGGGTGTTCCTTGATAATGCTGTACTCCTCGTCCGTGAGAGCACCTGTTTTGTTTAAAATCGCGTCGGCTATCCCCAGTTTTCCTATATCGTGAAGGCGTGCTGCCAGCTGGATATCTGAAGCTTCTTCAAAGGAGATGTCACTGTGCCTGGCGTACCACATTGCGTACTGTGTAACTCGAATTGAGTGGCCCTTGGTGTACTGATCCTTGGCCTCAATAGCATTGACCAGTGTCTGCACCGCCTCGTAGAAGATAAGTCGTATTCTCTCGCTCTGCGCGCTGACCCTTTCCTCCAAGTCAACCCTTACATCAAGATCCAGGCTTATCTGTCTGGATTTTTCCAGTGCTTTCTCTACTCTCCAGATAAGGGCTTCAGGATCGAAGGGCTTCACTATGTAATCGTATACACCGAGCTGCACTGCCTCAATAGCGGTAGCAAGGTCCGCATGACCGGTAAACATGATTATCTGAAGGTTAGCATCCACTTCACGGATCTTCTGAATCATCTCTAAACCGGTTATTCCCGGCATATAAATATCGGACAAAAGCAGGTCGTATTTATTCTCAGACAGCAAAGCCAGAGCCTCGTTGCCATTTTCTGCCTCGTCTATTAAAAAGTTCTCGGGGGCCAGAAGATCGATGATAAAAGTTCGATCAAATTTGTCATCGTCAACCAGAAGGATCCTTGGTCTTATATCTTCTTCCTTTTCCTTTTCATTAATATCCAGAAAATCTTCCACCGTAGCCTCCTCTGCTGCTCAATGACATACCTGACAGTATTAACATATGATAACAATATCGACAAGCGCTGTTCTTGAAATTCGAAATTCGAGATTGGAAAATCGAGATTACGAATTTAAACCGAATATTTCTTATTATGCATCAAATATCGACTTTCGAATCTCGAATGCTCCAGAGCTTTACCTATTAACCAAATAAATCCCACCCGCTATACAGCCCAGGCCGATCCATAGAGCCACAGGAAGAGGATCTCCGAGAACGATGCCTCCCAGGATCACTCCGA
>DAOVVW010000262.1 GCA_030636965.1 Pseudomonadota bacterium
ATCTTCCACCAGGCAAATATTACGTCGTTTCCAGAAAGAGGCAATCAGGGGCAAACTTCAGCCCCCTCAGCCCCGGAGACCTTTACGACCATACATTAGGACGAAAGGCGATAGTAGTTAAGAAGGGAAAATATCTTAAATGTGATTTCAAGTTAAGGATGCTTACTGAGCCATTGTTTTTCCAGGGTTTGTCAGCATCGGATCGGGTGACCAACCAGGGCATTACGGGACGTCTCCTGGATGAAGATGGCAATCACATTCCCGGTACCTTTGCCATGGCCTACAAGGACGATGATATGTATCGCCTGCCTGACCTCGCCTCTACCGTAACTGACGATGAGGGACACTACACCCTCTATCTCCCCAAGGGAGGGCGCTACTGGATAGCCGCAAGGAGGGATTCCATGAAGGTTCCAGCTCAGGGGGAGCCTTTCGGCCGGTACGAGGGGTCTGATGATTATTCTGTTGTCGTCAAGGATGATGAGTTTCTCCGGGGTATCGACATTACACTAGGATCCTACGACGGGGATCCGCCGGAAGGCTACAAACCAGTCCATTAATACCATGACGACTGCCAGAAGAATCAGTCTTGCCCGCCTGATAAACCGCATGGCTGAGGATCTTTTTGCCGGTAAAGCGTCACCTGAAAAATACCTGGAAACGGTGAGAGACTCGGTCACCGCGGATTCCTTCGCGATGATGAAACTCCTGCCCGGGGAAGCAAAACTGCAACTTCTGTCCGGCCTCGATCTGAAAGTGATCACCGATGACGTAGAGGCGCCTCTTATTCTGGAGGAGGCTGTGGCCTTCCCTGAAAGATCTGTGGTCTCCCCCACCGGCTCCTTTGTATGCGATCCCTTTTTGAATTCTGAGGGAGTCAGAGCTTTTCTTCTTTCCCGGGGGAGTCTGGGTTCCGGTCATCTGTTGACGCTTGCGATGCGCAGGTCAAAAAAACCCTTCAATGCAAGGGAGATAGAGCGTTTCGCTTCGGTGACCAATTACATTAATCTTGTCTTCGGGTTCCTGGATATGACCTCCGATCTCAAAAAACACAGGGACCATGACACTCTCACAGGTTTTTTGAACCACAATCCATGTCACGATACCCTGAAAAAAGAAGACTCCCGTGCCAGAAGACATAAGCGTTCCATCTGCCTGGGAATGATCTCGGTGGAGGGACTTGCCGATTTCTGGTCCTCCTGCGGCCAGATAACGACGGAAAATATTATTTTCAGGGTCTCCAGATCCATAAAAGAGAATATTCGCGATTTCGATATAACAGCCAGGTACAGCCCGTGGGAATTCTCCCTCATCCTGCCCGAACTGAATATTACAGATGGTATCCATACCGCCGAACGGATACTCGCTGGCCTGAACGACATAGCCTCTGAATTTTCAGGAGATGGCGAGTTGGCATTCAGGATCGGCATGGCAAATTACCCTGACGACACTACCACAACAGAGAGACTACTGGAGATTGCCGAGGCGGCCCTGGCAAAGGCCAGGGAAAGCGGTTCGGACAGTGTCGTGAGGTGGGAAGAGTGAACTCCGGATCCAGGAAACTCCCGCCCCCCGACTGGGACAGGCTTGGTCCTCTGGGCGAATCACTTCTGGAAAGACGATCGGTAAGGAGCTATTCGCCTGAAACCATAACGGAGGAGGATCTCTCTCTCCTGCTGGCATCAGCCTGCGGCATCTCGGACCCGGTGAACAGCTTGAGGACAGCCCCCTCCGGTGGCGCCACCTATCCCCTGGATCTATATGTAGTTTCAGAAACGGGCGTGGAAGAGTACGTCCCGGAGGATCACTCGTTAGTGGTGATAAAGGAAGGGGACACCAGGTCTTCCCTTGCCCATCACTCCTACAGACAGTCCTTCATAGCCCGTGCACCGGTTACCTTCGTGATATGTGCTGATTACCCACGAATAACCTCCCGCTATAGAGACAGGGGCATACGTTATGCGATCCTTGAAGCGGGCCACATCGCCCAGAATATCCATCTTGCCTGCGTCTCTCTCGGCTACGGCTCCGTTGCCGTGGGGGCCTACGATGATGATGACGTTGCAAATGCCCTGGGGATCGAGGGGAGGGGGCATGTGATCTATCTTGTAACGGCGGGGAAACCTGGTTAACAAAGACAGACGGGAGCGCGTCCAACGACCAACGTCCAATGTCCAACGTGTTTTTTCACCACGGAGGCACGGAGGACACGGAGAAAAGCCTGGGTTTGAACCACAGAGTTCACAGAGGTCACAGAGTAGTGCTTGTGGTTTTACTAGAAACTAGAAACCAGAAACTGATTCTATTGCGGTCTGTTTCTAACAGGTACCCTCGTCATTCTCTGCTCCAGGTACCGGGACATGGGGATTATTTTGTCGGTGTAGGTAAATCCGCCGGTCCACATGCGCGCTTCAACTCGCTCGCCTATGGGATCCACGAAGATAATCTCCATCTTAAGAAAAGAGGGTCTTGACTGTGCCTTTTTCTTTCCATCTGAGATGATGTTGGTGAAGATGCCCTGAACAAGGTTCTCGCTGAAGCTGTGAAACTCACCATTTCCCTGGACAAGCACTATCATATCGGCCCCCAGGGCCTCGGCCAGTTTCCTGCCCGAGCCCTCAGGCATCTCATAATCTTCCGGCGGGGGACCCATCTCACTCATGAAGCCGCTTTTCAGAGCTACATCCATGAACGCGTCCTCCAGTGACCTGTCGTCGCGCAATTTGTCGTTTACGTCAAGAGGGGCCATGACATCGTAACCCTTGACCACCATGACGGTGGATACCGCCTCCTGGGCCAGACCGCTTATTTTCCCTGTGAGTTCATTATTTTCAGCAAGGAATGGGGGGGATCCTGTCTTGATCACTACCCTTGCCGGCAGAACGGCAATAGTGTTGTAGCGCCC
>DAOVVW010000182.1 GCA_030636965.1 Pseudomonadota bacterium
GGGTTTTCCTGTCCGTCGACGACACCGGTCGCAAGGGCGTTGGGAAGCTCTGACCATGCGATGGGTGCCGGCTCACCGCCCAGGCCTTTTACCATTTCAACATACAGCGGGATCGGCTGAACGCGGAATTTCAGGCCCTTCATATCGGCAGGAGTCCTGATCTCCCGTTTGCCGTTGGTGAAGTTACGGTAACCGGTTTCACCGTACGCGAGGGTTCTCAGACCCGACTTCTTCAGGCAGTAGTCGGCCAGTTCCTTGCCGAAGGGACCATCGAGTACGTCCCAGGCAATGGGTGCCGAGGCAAAGGTGTACGGGATGTTGAGAACATCGGCAACCTTGCAGACCTTTGCCATGGCTCCGGAAACCAGTGCCATTTGAAGAGTTCCTTCCTGCGCCTGCTGCACAAGGTCGTTTTCATTGCCGAGGGCCTTGGCCGGGAAGAGCTCGACTTTCATGTCGCTCTCGCCTTCAACGATATTCTTGAAGATCACACTGGCGGCGCCCTTTTTAGAGCTCTGCCATTCAGCCGGGTCCACGTGAGCCAGTTTGATCGTCGGCGCCGCCATGGCAGCTGCCGGCACGAGTACCAGCGCGACTATCGCCACGAGGCTCGTGTACTTCATCAGCTTTCTGAATACACCTTCCATCTCTTCCTCCTTTACCCATGTACGCACTAATGAGAGAAGCCCACGGGGATCCCGATCATCCATGCCGGGTCCCGGCCCCTTTCAGAATCAGTCAAACATCCTGTCGTAAAAATATCAGGCTACAGAATTTTTAGACACCCCATCCTATCCAGCAGAACGCTATTCCTAATACTAGAATAAAAGGCACCGTAGTTTTTGTCAAACGGTTTTTTATTTTGTGTCATGCGTTTAACAACGGGCCAATTTCAAGGATGCCATACTCATCAACTAGATCTCAATTCCAACTTATCAACGGGTTGTCATGATTCCGCTTAGACCGCCTTTATGATCAGTAACCCTGAAGCTATATAAAGGTTAACATAAATAAAATGGTATTAGTGTCGCCGCCGTGTGATATGGGTCATCCGCACGCCGGATGATGGGCAACACAACCACCCCGAGCTTGAGGCTTTCTGTGCTGATGTGTCCGGGAAGAGAGAAGGGAAGCCGCAACCACGACAGTCATATTGTCCTACTGAAAGGAACGTGATACTACTGTTATGACGCATATAGGCCCCGTGGGGTTCCTGTCAATGTCCTTCCGGTATCAAATACCGGCTGCCCGCTACCCGTTAAGGGAGACGCACGCTGGACGTGTGGCTTGTCTGCCGCGTGGGGAAATATGAAAATGTCGCTGGTGTCTTCACTCCACTATCTTCAGCTATTAAGCGGCGTCTACCAAAACAGATTCAGCCTTAAATCAGCTCAATCAGCCTTTACGGAGGAGTCGCCATGAGAGCAGCCGTACTCAGCAACACCGCAAACCTGACTGTTCAAGAACTACCCGATCCCGTACCAGGACCCGGGGAAGTGGTCGTTGCCGTGTCTTTGGCTGGCGTCTGCGGTTCGGACTACTCATTGTACAACGGCAAGTTCGGCGTTCCACTGCCCGTGGTACCGGGTCACGAGGGGATGGGGACTGTCAAAGATGTCGGCTCAGGGGTGTCGAATGTAACAGTGGGACAAAGGGTCGTCATCCAGCCCAACTTCGCCTGCTGGGATTGTGATATCTGCAGCTCCGGGATGGATAATATCTGCTCCGAAAAAGTTCGCCTCGGGATCGATATAAACGGCGTGTTCGCACAGTACGTCAAGGTCCCATCCAGGTATGTGTGGCCTGTTCCTGAAGGCATCGACGATCAGATGGCGGCACTGACAGAGCCGCTGGCCGTTGCCGCCCACGCAGTGAAGATCCTGCCCCCAGCCAAGGGGGACCGGGTTCTGATCATCGGTGCCGGGGTCATCGGCCTGATGCTGCTCCTGCTTGCCAAACTCGAAGGAGCGGACCTGGCTGTTTCGGACCTTTGACCGAGCACTTGTCCCTGGCCGAAAAAATGGGGGCCGACAGCGCCTTTAAAGTCGGTGGTGAAAGGGAACTGGAATCGTCCTCCTTTGACCTGATCTACGAGACCAGCGGGGCTCCGTCCGGGCTTGCGGATGCCATCGGCCTTGCCGCCCCGGGTGGGCGGATCGCGGCACTGGGCCTTCCAGGCTCCGACCACTCCGTCTCCACCACGATGATCGTGCGGAAAGAACTTTCCATTGTAGGCTCCATGATCTATACAGACGAATTCCCCGGCGTCCTCGAACTTCTCCAAAGCGGGCGGATCGACCCCACTCCCCTGATCTCGGATGTGGTTGGCCTCGACGAGGTGGACAACGTTATTAAGAACTTCAACGCGCCGGACCGGTTCAAGGTCCTGGTATCCCTTTGAGGAGCCCTACACTGTGATACCAGTTGACGATAACAAAGTGGACCGAGCCCCGGAACTGCTCCTCGAAGATGAGGCGCTGAGGGACGGCCTTCAGATGGAGTCCAGGATCTTCAGTCTCGAGGAGAAACTGGAGCTGTTCCGCCTTCTGGAAAGTTCAGGGATAGGACGAATACAGGTGGGGTCCTTCGTCCATCCGAAGATCGTACCCCAGATGGCCGACACCGACGATCTGATCCAGGCCATTGGAGAAACAAAAGGAACGGTGCTTACAGCCCTGGTCCTTAACGAAAAAGGTCTCGAACGGGCCCTTGCCTGCGGAATCCGTCACCTGAGCATGTCAGTATCAGCCAGCGACACTCACAGTCGCAAGAACGCCGGAATGCCGGCCGACGAGGCCCTGGACTCCATGACGCGACTCATCAGCCGCGCCACTGAAACGGGGATACACGTCAGGGCGGGCTTCCAGTGCAGCTTCGGCTGTGTTTACGAAGGAGTTGTGGAACCGGACCGAGTCATGGATGGCATTAGCCGTATGGCCCAGGCGGGAGCTGCCGAAGTCAACCTGGCTGACACCACGGGTATGGCAAGTCCCTACTCCGTGGGCAGCCTGGTCCACAGGGCTAGCAGAGAGCTTCCAGAGGTTCGTATTTCCCTTCACCTCCACGATACCAGGGGCCTGGGGCTGGCTAACATGTTTGCTGGGTATGAGGCAGGTGTTCGTATCTTCGATGTCGCTGCCGGTGGTCTTGGAGGCTGTCCATTTGTAAAAGGAGCGGCGGGAAACGTTCCTACGGAGGACGCGGTGAACATGTTCGAGTCCATGGGCGTGAGTACGGGGATCGATTTGGAAGCCGTATGCGGCGCTGTGGTCTTCCTCGAGTCCAGACTCGGTCGAGCTTTGCCGGGCCGCATGAGGAGAGTTTTAAAAGGGGCAGAGTGTGACTGAAAAAGATGGAAAACGCATCAGGGAATCTGATCGCCAGGTCGATACCGTTGCCAAGGCGCTGACCATCCTCAACTGCTTTTCCGCAAGTGAACCTGAACTGTCTCTTAAGACCCTTAGTGAAAAGACCGGGCTTTACAAGAGCCGTATCATGAGGTTGTGCGGTACGCTCAGTGCCCAGGGGTTCCTGGTTAAGACGCCCCGCGCTACCTACGAACTTGGTCCCAGGGTCATGATCCTGGGCAAAATCTACGAAAAATCTCATAACCTGCTCAACACTGCCGGGACTGTCCTCGATGACCTCGTTTCCATCACCGGGGAATCAGCGGCGATCTTCATGCGGGAAGGGATAAGCCGTTTTTGCGTGATCCAGAGGATCGGTCCTGCCTCCTTGCGTTACTCTGTCAGTGAGGGAGAGCCCCTGCCCCTCTATGCGGGGGCGCCGGGAAAAGTCCTCCTGGCCTGGGCCCCGGAAGATGTGAAACGTCAATTCCTGGTTAAAAAGGA
>DAOVVW010000069.1 GCA_030636965.1 Pseudomonadota bacterium
GCTGGATGCCATCCTGGAGGATCCAACCTGCTTATAATTGAAAGCGGCAGTGCTGTAAGTTTTACCTATGACCCGGATACTGTCGAAGCCTTTGACTTTTCCTCTGTTCTCTTTAGTGGAACCGCACACCCGGCATTTTTTTCCGATAATGTTTACGATGGGGATGCGATTGTAGAATCATTCCAGGCTGAGTTAACAGGGATGCTGGAAACTCTGAAGGGAAAGGTAGTGTCAGCGGGTGGAGATTTTGATGCTGCACAGGGATTGTTTGATCTTACTCTGATGGCCTCCGACTCAAACACAGTCAGGGCCGCTGCCTATAATTACGACTACATTGTGGAGGACGGCAGCCTGGGAATGCACAATCCACTGTATGTTGTTAACCTGCTGGCAGCCAGTATCAGTGTCCTTCCCTAGTTTTCACCACAGAGTCACAGAGGGCACAGAGATAAATCATGGTCTGGGTGTTCACCACGGAGGCACGGAGAGCACGGAGTAAGAATTTTACGGGTCAGAGCAATAGAATTTAGATTATAGAAATTTTTTGGTTGTTAGTTGATAGTTTACTGAATATTGTTGCGATCTTACTAACAACTATCAACTAACCACTAACAACTTAGAATCCTAACTGGAACATCAGTTGAAGGGTTCCGGTTCGGACATTAGTATTGTTATCACCCTCCCAATTGCTAATCTTGACATCGAAGAGAAGTGATGAAACCGAAGCCAACTCCCACCCGGCGCCACCGCCGGCGGTGACACCCCATCCGTCATTAACAGTTCCAGCATTATCTACATCATGCCTGGAAATCCCGGCATAGATCCTGACGCTTCCCACCGACCACACCGGTCCTGCCAAAAAACTCTGGTAATCTATGTTGCTATCGTGACTGCTCCATAGTCCGCCTAGGAGCAGACCCACGGACCCAGAGCCGAAGATCGCCTCCAGTGTTAAACTGGGTCCAGTGTCTACAAAACTCAGATCATCCTGAAAGCTGGTAACTCCCCAACCGGCGGCAATGGAGGCTGCATATGACGCAGGCGGAATAAAAAGGATAACTGCAAAAAGAAGACAGATGATTATACGCTTCATAACGATCCTCCCTGGTACGTTTACTTTATTATAACAAATTATTCCTGATTCTTAATCGGCCACACACATGAGTATTGTCCAACGTCCAGTGTTAAACGTGATTTAATAAAACAACCGGATTGCTTCGTTGTCAGCACCTGGCGATGCGCCTCGCAATGACTAATATTACCCCCTCCCCTTATGTTCCCCTCCCGCCAGGGGAGGGGAGTAAACCCCCATACTACGATACCCATGACCTCTGCGGCCCTCTGCGTTAAAGGCTATTATCTCTTCAGATGAAATTAAGCTCCTGCCTTCTGCCTCTTCCCTCCTCCCTATCCCAAACCTCTGTGACCTCTGTGGTGAAAACCCAATTTCCAATATTCTAATGATCTGCTACAGCAGAATTTCTTTCGCCTCCAGCATTTCCGGCAGATCTCTGATCATCTTTAGTATTTCCTCTGGTATGCGGCTGTCCAGGGACACAAAAGCCAGAGCATCCCCCTGGTAGGATTCCCGTCCGAGGTGAAATCCAGCTATATTGATCCCATTGTCCCCCATTATCGTCCCAACCCTGCCGATGACCCCTGGACGATCCTTGTTTCTGAAGTACAGGAAAGTCCCATCAGCCACGATATCCACCAGGAACTGGTCTATGCTAACGATCCTTCCCTTCAGATCCGCGAAAACAGTACCTCCCAGAGTTTTTTCCTCCTGATCAGTTGTTACCTTAATGGAAACCAGATCGCTATAGTTTTTTGCTCGATCCGACTTACTCTCGACGATGCCTATTCCTCTTTCCTTGGCAAAGTAGGGGGCGCTTATATAAGTTGCACCCTCATCCAATCTGTGCTCAAGAATCCCCTTGAGTACAGCAAAAGTGAAAGGTTGATATCGAAATGGGGAATCGAAGACCTTCTCCGCAACATCTTCGGCAAACAGGGGACCAACAAGGTTTACCTGTACCTCTTCAATCCTGCCGGTAACGATCTGGGACAGGAATCGCCCCATCCTCTCAGAAAGATCAAAATAGGCCTGAAGCTCAGGAGAAAGTTTTGCTCTTACATAGGGAAGGTTAACAGCATTCTCATATGACTTCCCTTCCAACACCTGGAGAACCTGCTGGGCAATAATAACTGACACGTTTTTCTGGGCTTCTTCCGTGTTGGCTCCAAGGTGTGGGGTGATGATCAGATCGTCAAGTCCAACAAGGGGCGAATCGGCTGGTGGGGGCTCAGTAGAAAATACGTCCAGGGCCGCAATAAATACCTTTTTGCTCTTTATGGCCCTCGCAAGAGCTGCTTCATCAACTATTCCGCCGCGGGCGCAGTTTATCAACACCACTCGATCTTTCATCATTGAGAACTGCTTGTCCGATACCATTGATTCCGTCTCACTGGTAAACGGAACGTGGAATGTAACTATGTCGGATACCTCGAGCAGGTCCTTGAAGTCTTCTACCAGTTCCACACCGAGAGCCTCGGCCTTTTCTCGTTTTATATAGGGATCGAACCCCACAAGACGCATGTCGAAGGCTTTTGCTCTTTTGGCTACTTCGCTGCCGATCCTGCCAAGCCCTACTATCCCAAGCACTCTCTTGTATAGTTGGATACCCATGAATTTTTTTCGGTCCCACTCCCCTTGCTTGAGTGAATCGTAGGCGAATGGAAGCTTTCTAACTGCGGCCAGCATCATGGCCATAGTGTGTTCGGTGGCAGCCAGGGTATTGCCTGTAGGCGCGTTCATTACGATTATACCCTTCCTGGACGCAGCCTCAATATCTACGTTGTCGACTCCTACACCGGCTCTTCCGATTACTCTCAGATTTTCGGCCTGTTCGATTATCCCGGATGTAACGGTCGTGCCGCTCCTGGTGATGAGAGCGTGATAAGGCGCTATTGCCTGAGCCAATCTATCATCCTTTAATGAGAAGTCCACCGTTACCTCTATGCCATCTTCTCTCTCAAGAATCTCGATCCCATCCTGGTCTATTGGATCTGTTATTAGAATTTTCATTTGTCTTGTAGTCCTTGTTTGACAGTTTCAGGTCCTAATATTGTTGACCCAAAATCGTGACGCGTGATGCGTAATACGTGACGAGTGATTGGTTATTGGTTATTAGTGACTCGTAAAGCATGATGCATAAACATGTCTAATGTTCTAATTTCTAATGCTCTAATGTTCTACTCCCAAGCCGCTACACACAGTTACTTCGTTCAATACCCCCCTTCTGCCTCCTGCCTGTTTCCAGCCTTCAGGAGATTATTCTCAAGGAGAAATTACCATGTATGATAATACCTATCAATCACCCGGAGCAAATAAAGCCGTGACCAGACCTCATCAAACCATTACAATGGCCACTATGTGGGACGACATCAAGCGTATCCTGGATACCTACCAGCCATCTGATGAGATTGAATCAAGGAAAGCCACCGCTTTAGAAGGGGCCCAGTCGGCTGTCATTGTCCCACTTTTCATGGTGGCAGAAGAGATCGGGATCCTTATTATCGGACGCTCCGACCATGTAAAGCTTCACAGAGGCCAGATGGGATTCCCGGGCGGCATGATGGAAGACAAAGACGATGGTGATCTGCTCAGGACAGCGGCCAGAGAAACCGATGAAGAAATTGGTATATTTTCAGATCAGATCAACATTCTAGGGAAGTTAAAGACCAGGAAAACGTATACAACAGGAATAGTCGTTACTCCCTTTGTTGGATCTATCCCGTTCCCGTACACTTTCTCTCCAGATCCCATGGAAGTGAAGAGCATGCATACCGCATCTCTCGTCCAACTCCTTAATACAGTTCAGGGGAAGGATAATCAGTTTGACCTACCGCCACCTGTCTACACTATTGACGAAAGACCGGTTTGGGGGCTGACAGCGAGCATTCTTGCGGAGTTGGCACAGGTTCTTGAACCTGTGTTATAAAGTCGGCTCCCATCCATGAACAAGAAGAGACTATTCCTTCTCTCTTGCCGAAATACTCATTACTGAACCACTGGTCATACTGACAAGATCATCAAAGTTGGTTTCAAAAGCATTGTTCTTTTCCCCGGCCGCCGGATATATGGAGCATTCCCGCTCTATATCATCGTCAAGTATAACTGTAATGGGGCTGGAGTGACCCAGAGGCGGTACTGCACCTACTGGAAACCCGGTCCATTTAACAACCTGTTCGGGAAAAGCGAGGCGAACCTTCCTCGCGCCAAGAAGTTCTGAAATGGATGAATAATCGGCCTTCCTGTCCCCCGGCAGCAAAACCAGCACAGGGGCTCTGTCAACAGAGAACACCATCGATTTGATTATTCTTTGAACAGGTACATCGAGCTCTTTGGCAGCAGCCTGTGCGGATTCGGTGTTCCGGGAAAAGCTGTAAATATCACCTGAGTGTCCAGCTTCAATCAGTGCTTTTACAACATCGTCCTTGCCAAGCATATTAGATGACATTTAACGGATTTTCAGTCCGAAGGCGTGTCGGATCAACTGCCGCCAGAAGAGGATTCATCCGGAGCTTCCATTTCATCTCCTGGTGCAGATTCCGGCTTCTCCTCCTCTGTTATAAGCACTTCTCCATCATTTCCTTCGCCGGTCTTCATGGCTTCCAACGCTTCCCTGGCATCCAATACATGGCGGTTTGTAGGGAAGTTTTCAATAAATTCGGCGAGGATATCCGGGGTGGATTTTTCCAGGTAGGGGGCGTATTCAAGATCCTCGATGAGATAGCCCGCCTCCTCTACATGATAGTTCGAGGGATAGGTTACGATAAACTCCTCGAAACCCTTTACAGTATTCATCTCTCTGAAAAGTTCGAACTGAAAATCGTGCATTCTAGTACGCGCTTCTTCCGAAAAAGGGCTATCGGGATAAAGATCCAGGAACTCCTGATACGCCTCCGCGGTGTCCTGCTCTTTGTAGACCGCGTACTCCACCTCGGATAGCCGTTTCCGTGCCTGCGCAGCAAGTGGATTATCCGGATAGCCTTCGAGAAACTCGCTATAGGCATCAGCGGTGTCCCTCTCTCTAAAGGGTTCGTACTGCAGGGAGGCTATTCTCTCCGCTGCCTCCCTGGAGTTTGGATTGTCGGGGTATTTTGCCAGAAATTCAGCATACCCGTGAGCCGTATCCATTTCCTTGTAAGGATCATACTGGAACTGGATCATAAGAACCTTGGCTTCAGCGGAGTTGGCACTTTCCGGATATTTGGTTAAAAACTCTTCCATGGCCTCGGCTGTGCCTCTGCTCTCGTAGGACTCAAACAGCGATTCCGAGAGAAGGCCCTTTGCCTCGTCAACGTTTGGATTGTCGGGATACTTATCAATAAACTCCTGGAAGCCATCAGGTGTCCCTGCACTCAAGTAGGGTTCGAACTGCAGGTCGAACATTTTCTCCCTTGCTTCATTAACAAAGGGGTTTTGAGGGTATCTGGAGATGAACTCCTTGTAGCTGTCAGCCATGTTTTTCATGACATACGGTTCATACTCGATATTCGCCCGGTTATTTTCAAGTGCCGAATTTACTTTACCCAACTTGGACTTTAACTCATCCCGCTGGGTTATATTGGCATCTACCCCCTTCTTGATCTCGTCGAGCTGGTCAAAACTGCCCACCCTGTCCAAGGAAGAACTCAGGGATTTTGCCTCAGATCTATTCTGTCTGTACATCTTCTCAAGATTTACTTTTTCCTTTTTGAGTAGATTCTGAGCACTCGTGTAATCTCCAGCTTTCTGTAGTTCGGCAGCTTCCTGCAGGGCGTCCGCCATGAGGGATGTCGTAGCCGTTGACCCTGACACAGCAAGAACTATTGCAGCTCCCAATATTGCAGTCTTGAACTTCCTATTCATCTAATCCTCCGTGATATTTTCAGGGTACCTGTGCAAAAAACTCTCGCTGCAGATTATCAGGACCCCGTCCCTTCCTGCTCC
>DAOVVW010000222.1 GCA_030636965.1 Pseudomonadota bacterium
GGCCCTCCTGCAGATGCCCTGGAGATGGAGGCCCCGTAAGTTGTCAGGTATTTTCCCTCGTATCATACTCTATAATACGCTCATGTTTCTGACTGCCCTTGTAATGTTTCCCTGGACGGCTGCGCAGCTGCTGTTTGTTCCCAGAAGGAGGATAGGCCTTTCCCAGAGGTTGGGAGGGGTACCGGAAAGTGGAGACAGACCCCTCTGGATACATGCTGTTTCGGTAGGTGAGGTAAGGGCTGTAACACCCATGCTGGATCTTCTCTCCAGGCAGCTTGAAGATAAAGGCGGGCTTTTTCTCTCAACAGTGACTGTTACCGGACAGGATACAGCTCTGGCAGAGTGTGGGGTTGCTGATGAGATCTTCTACTTCCCCATGGACCTCCCATTTGCGGTGGGAAGAGCCCTCGACAGGGTCAGACCTTCTGTATTTGTAACGGCTGAAACGGAGATCTGGCCTAATTTCCTTTACTCCTGTATTCGGAGGGGCATTCCCATTGTCATGGTAAATGGCCGTATCTCTGACCGATCCTTTAAAAGATACCGCAGTTTTCGGTGGTTCTTCAGGCCGATCCTTGACGGGATAAATGTATTTCTAATGCAGAGCGAGGAGGATGCCAGAAGAATCATAGAAATAGGGGCACCCGCAGACAGGGTATTTTCCACAGGTAATACAAAGCACGACAGGAAGCCGGCTCCAGTTGATCTGCCGGAAGAGGTAAAAGGATGGGCTGATGGCCGTTTTCTGCTTGTGGCCGGCAGTACTCACAGGACAGAGGAGGAGGCCATCCTCAGTCTCCTGTCCCGGAAAGGTTCCCACGATCTGCTCATCGCCCTGGTACCACGACACCCTGAGCGATTCGAGGAAGTTGCAATGTTGTTGAAGGACTCGGGAGTTTCATTCTTCCGCTACAGCGATGTCCAGAAGGGAAAAGCTGCTGTCGGCAACGTTATTCTTGTTGATGCAATGGGAGTCCTGGAGTCATTCTACTCAATCGCTGATGCGGCCTTTGTCGGCGGCAGTCTCGTGCCGGTGGGAGGCCACAATCTGCTGGAGCCAGCTGCCTTCGGCATACCGGTTGTTTCTGGGCCACACCTTGAGAATTTCCGTGAAATATCTGATGTCCTCATTAAATCGGGAGGCTGTATAGTAATAGAGGATTCAGATGCCCTGGCAGAAATCATCCAGAGGTTTTCAGCTGATGAGGATTATCGCCAGGGAGTCGGCGCGTCAGCCAGAGGCGCATCGGAGGGGAAAACGGGAGCGTCAGCAAGGAATGTCGACAGGATACTCCCACTGACAGGACGGGCCCTGTGAGATCATCTCTGTCAGAAGATCTCAGACAGAGGACACCCAATCCCAGGATCATGGTGCGTTTTCCCAACTGGGTTGGAGATGCCGTAATGGCGCTGCCGGGGCTGGATGCCCTTCGACGATCGGTTCCCGGAGCGTTACTGGTAGTGCTTGCAAAACCGTGGGTCGCCGATGTGATCAGGATGTCGCCTTCAGCCGATGCGGTCATTGAGTATAAGGATCCCGGAGAGCATTCAGGGATGAAGGGCAAGTACCGGCTGGCGGGAGAGTTGAGAAAAGAGAAGTTCGACTGCGCTGTTCTCTTTCAGAATGCATTTGAGGCAGCGCTTATAGCTGGTGTGGCACGAATTCCCCTTCGCGGGGGATATGATACTGATATGAGGCGTATTTTGCTGACCCATCCGGTTACCAGGCCGGAAAAGAAAGGGGGCGAGGCTCATCAGGTAGGCTATTACATGAACCTGGTCCGTTCCCTGGGATTTTCCGCTGAAGTGGATCTTGCTCCCCGTCTTGTTCCGAAACCTGCGGTGGGTTTTGAGAAAAGAACCGTTGTCCTGGCTCCGGGGGCCAGTTACGGTCCCGCCAAAATGTGGCCCTCGGTCCGCTACGTGCAATTGGGGAAGCGGTTCTCGGAGATGGGTTATTCTATTGTGGTGTTGGGAAGTGCGGCGGAATCTACCGTATGCGGTATGGTGGCGGAAGGTATTGGGGACTCGGCTACAGACCTTTCAGGGCGGACGTCACTGGTCGAAGCGGGAGGAATCCTGGCTGCATCGCAGCTGGTAGTATGCAACGACTCAGGCCTCATGCATCTGGCCGCGGCAGTAGGTGCTAACGTAGTTGCCATCTTCGGTTCAACTGACCCTGATGCTACGGGACCGTTCTCTGAATCGGCTTTTGTCATAAGGGGGAAAGCACCGTGTGCGCCGTGCTTTCTCAGGGATTGTCCTACAGAGCTGGAGTGTTTCGATGATGTGACAGTTGATGTGGTACTGGTTGAGTGCGGTAGGATACTTGAGGAACCAGGATGAAGGTGCTCATAGTAAAACTTTCGGCCCTGGGCGACATACTTCATGCCATGCCGGCCGTAAGAAGCCTGATGCTTTCCAGACCTGATGTGGAGACAGGATGGGCGGTGGACAGGCGTTATTCCAGTGTCATGGAGCTATTTGAAGGTCTTTCACATTTACACGTTGTAGATCCTAAGGGGTGGGGCAGAGATTTTGCTGCCGGAAGCTTCAAAAAAGCCACTGGTGACCTCTGGCATCAAGTTGAGGATATCCGAAGGGTCAAGTATGATATTGCCATGGATATCCAGGGTCTGATCAAGAGTGCCCTGCTCTCGAGATTTTCCGGAGCTGGGCTTGTTGTAGGGTTTTCTAAGGAGATCTGCCGGGAGCCTTTAAGTACCAGGTTTTACCGTGACAAGGTACGTGTCGATGTCAGCCTTCCGGTCTCAAGCCAAATAATGTCACTAGTGGCAGAGGTGCTGGATGTCCCCGATAAACTTGCTGATCCCGGTCTGACCGTGCCGGAAGGCGCCGGGAAAAAGGCTGCGGAGATTCTCGCAGGTTTCGGAGCCAGCAGCCCCGTCGTTTTAGTTGTTGGCGCCGGCTGGCCTACCAAGGTTCTCCCGCCTGATTCATTCAGGAAGGTAGCGCAGACTCTAGCAAAGCAGGCACCTGTAATAGCCCTCGCGGGAAATGAGGAAGAAAAGGTCAGGGCGGAATTGATAACAGATGGTATTAACGAGGGAGGCGTTATTTACAGGGAGGAAATACCAGTCCTTGCAGGTGTCTTCGAAAGAGCCAGGCTGGTTATAGGAGGTGATACAGGTCTGGTTCACCTGGCTGCTCATATAGGGGCACCTACGGTTTCATTTTATGGGGCAAGCCTGGGAGCGAGGAGTGGACCGGAAGGCCCTAACCACAGGCGCGTCCAGTCGGATGAGGATTGCAGCCCATGTTTTGCCAGGGAGTGCGAGAACATTGTGTGCATGGA
>DAOVVW010000308.1 GCA_030636965.1 Pseudomonadota bacterium
AATGGTCGGAAGTGAAATCGAGTTCGACGTTGATTACAGCGCATTGCTAAGAGCTATGACGTCACCTTACGTTGCCAAGGAATTCATGGGGGTCAGGCCGGGAATTTGTCAATTCCTGACCTGATCATCGGTTCTTGCAAATAATTTTGCTAATTGCTGATCTAGAAAGGTTCAGGAAATCAGCTATATCTGATTGAGTATAGGCATGGAGCTTGAATGCATCACAGATGATCCTGTTTCTCACTTCGAGATCCCCCTCTTCTTTCCCATTGAATAGCTCATTAAGTTCAGGTCTGCTGAGGATCCTCTGGCTTCTGGGGACTGGCCCTAGAGAGTTTCTCATATCCAGCACAGTGCGTACTCTATTTTGGAAAACAGAATCTCGTTCCTGTACATACATCTTCTGAAACAGATTGATGATCTGTTCATCGTTATCCTTCACCTTCAGATGGACCAATTCCCGATAAAACATCTGAGCACTAATGCGGTCTGTGCTGAGACACAAAAGGACATCGTCTACGAAGAGAAACTCTGGCGGTCTGATCAGCCCGGCGGTTGCTGTGTAGCTACTCCACGGCCATTGTTCAGCGCGTTCTACCATATGTGCTTCGAGGGGATTCCTGACGATGTATCTGGCAGCAATGAGGAACTGTGGATAGTCCTCAATAAGCTTGGATTTAAATCTCCCCTGGAAAAGATGCCCTGAAATATCATATTTCCTGTTGAACTTTTGAGTGTACACACCATTGAGCCATGCCATGCCCCTGGATAAGATCCCTTCGGGAATCTCGATGAGAAGATGATAATGGTTATTCATGAGGCAGTAGGCGTGGCAGATCCAGTTCATTCTCAGGATTACTGTACTAAGCAGTTTCAGAAACAGTTTGCGATCCTCATTATCGCGGTAGATATCCTCCTGGTGGTTCCCTCTATGGTTGATGTGGTAGATCGCTCCTGGAAATTCAAGTCTTGGTTTCCGTGGCATGAAGTCCTCCTGTTTGAATAAGGAAGACCTAGCAAAAGCTTTGCCAAATGGGAGTTGGAAGGTAAGATAAATGCGCTTGAAGGGGATATTGCTAAATTCCCGGCCTGACCCCAATGTCCAAAAAAGGCTTCTCCCGTTTATCGGAGAAGCCTTTTCTGTATATTTGCGCCAAGCTCTTTACAGTTAGCCCGATTTGCCCTGTGACAAACCTCAGGCAGACAAAAACCTGAAACTCACAATGCCGCCTGGAGCAACAGCTGCAACGTTCAGCAACTGCAGCCCTCAAGGTTCCTGTCCTGGTATTTGAGCTCACTGCTCTCTGTTTTCTTTTTCGTGCTCATATCTTTTTTGCTTTTGGAGGTCATGGGACTCACTTCCTTTCGTTTGCTGTCTGTTTGTTCAGGACCTCACTTACAGTTAGTTTCAACTACTTCTCTCAGTCTTAAGTTAACCATTAAATTCATGATGACCAGTTTCGTGAGTTCCGGATTTCAGGTTTCGGAAAATAGAAAAGGACTCATTCCTCCAGTCAATATATAAAATAAATACATTTGTCATGTTTGATGCTATTGTTGCGTTTACAGAAAGAAAAGGGTTTTTGAACTTACTTAGGGAGGCCAATAATGAATCGAAATAAGTGGGTGAGAATAGGAATAGTTCTGCTTGTCCTGATTTTTGCCTTCAGTCTCACTCTGGCCTGGGCTGAACCATTGGAGGAAGAGGAGGAGCCGATCCAGACGAGACCAAGCCCGATGAACAGAACCATGGGCAAATCTGCGCCGGTGACGATGCAGAGTGGGAAAACTGGATTGGGCACTCGAATCATGCCGGGAGCGGGAACGTTCAGGCTCAAGGATGGACGGCAGGTCCAGGTCGTTAAAGGATCAAGAGGAAACCAGCTCTTTCTGTTGCAGGGCAGGGGAAAAAGGCCCGCACCGGACGGTGTATACACCCAGCAGAACGGCCAGACAATAACTGTGAGGGGTGGGCTTGTCGTTGGCCAAAAGCAGATGCCCATTGACCCGTTGGGTTCGAATGCTATGCAGGCACCGGGGAGTCAAAAACAGTTGGGTGGAGAGAACGGGCCTATAGAAGGAATGCGATTACGATAAAGACTGGCACCGGGTCCGCTGAGCAGCGCTGCCGCCGACAGTACAATCTGACTGGAACTTCAGTTTGAAATATTCAGGAGTGAGGGATTTTTATGCCTAGTAGGGGAATATCTCACAGACCGTCTTTGATCGGTCTCCTGCTTGTTCTTCTTGCAACAATACTCTGCTCCACCTTCGCATACGGCCTCGAAAACGGGGTCAGCGTGCAGCCCCCTGAAAACTCCGTCTTCACCGGCAGGAAGCCCGTCATTGAAGCGGACTTCGGCGGCGATGTGGACATCAACAGCATCATCATCCTGCTCGACGGCATGGATATTACCCCCGCCTCGAAGCTGACACCGGAAGGAGTTTCTTATTCCTCTCCGGTTCCGGTGAGCGGCGGCGAGCACAGCGTTGAGATACAGGGAGCTTATACCGATGGGAATCC
>DAOVVW010000272.1 GCA_030636965.1 Pseudomonadota bacterium
ATCACAAACCGGATAATAGAGGTCAAACAGGTTGAAACGCCGAATAATTGCTTTCTTTATCCTACTAGTTGCAGCCGGTTTTACAGTAACCGTAGTTCTGCTCAAAAGTACGTGGCTGGACGAGGTGATCTTAAACTCCCTCAAGGGGATGGCTCGGAACCAGCTTGGAGTCAGCTTGGATATCGGCTCTTTCGAGCGGAATACTTTCCTTACAGAGATCGCCCTGGAAGATGTTGTTCTACGCGATATTCGGGGTGAGACCGACAAAATAATAAACGCCAGGCGACTGGTTGTTACCCTGGATCCATTTGCTCCATTGAGAGGTGTTCTGGCCATAAAGAACATCCGTCTGGAAGGTCTGGATCTGGTTGTCGTTAAAAACCTTGAAGGTCGCTATTCAGTTGAACCCCTCTTCCCCTTCTGGGAACGGGAGAAAAAACCCGGCAGCGCGTCGGCGATTCCCCTTGGCATAGCAGTAGGGAACGTTACCCTGATGGATGTAGGACTCACCTATACGGATATGCAGGCCGGGATCGAGTTCGAGCTGAACAGTGTGTTGATCAATATAAAAAGGGGGCGTTTTGATCCTCCCGATCTCAGGAATATTACCGTAAGCTCACAAGAGGGGGAGCTTGCCTGGGCCGCCTTTCCGGAGGGAAGGCGGGTTGAAATCGACAGGTTTCACTCATCCTTTTCCCTTTCCCCAAATGCACTGGTAGTTTCGAATTTCAATCTCAGCAGTGGTCCACTTGATATAGTGCTATCGGGCAAAATGCCGATAAAAGGTGGCGAACTCACAGGTTCCCTTGACCTGGAAGCAGACCTGTCAAAATTCCCCTGGCTGCTGGGTGGCGGTCGCGGGATTATAAAGATGACAGGTAGCGTTTCCGGCAGCCTTAAGGAACCGTTTTTCACGGGTGGGCTGTCTGGTGTGAACGTGGCTCTTGCAGAAAGAGATCTGGGGAAAATCTCTGCCGACATCACAATTGACGCGACAGGGGGTAGCTTGAAAAATGTGGTCGTCAATTATCTGGATCAACTCCTGGCCGGGGATATGGAGATCAGCTTCATTAGAGGTCTGCCTTTTACCGCCAGCCTTGACGTCCTCGAATATCCTGTCAGTTCGATCCTTGGAGAGATACAGGCGAGATCCAACCTGCTCAGGGGCTCTATTACTGCGAGATGCACCCTGTCCGGTTTTTTATCACCCACCAGGGAAGGCGGCTTGATGGACCTGGAGCTGACCGGGAAGGCCAGGGTCCCTCTTAGTGAGGAAATCGAACGAATCTTCGATTTTTCAGTGATCGGTTCGATGAGGGAAAGAGTGATCACGATACAGACCATGAGCGCAAACTCAAGGGGGCTCATGCTTGAAGCTTCGGGACAATTGGCCAGGGAGGGCATTGACCTGACATTCGAGATGACGGAACCTGACGTGTTCGGCTGGCAGGACATATTATCGGTGGAGGGGCTGTCCGGAGAACTTGATATCAAGGGGAGTTTGGGCGGAGACTGGAATCTGCCCTCTGGCACCATGGATTTAACATGGAGAGAGGCACGCGTACTGGATTACAGCACCGATCTCCTGACTGCGAAAATTGAACTGGACAAAAAGGGTATAAGCATTCCCCTTGCCTCATTGAAGATCGGTTCTTCCAGCGTAGCCCTTCAGGGTTTCATGCCCTGGAATAGAAAGAGAGACAGGGGATGGTGGGTAGTCGGTACTTCCGGCAGCGATCTCCAGGATTTCTTCACTGCTGCAGGAATACAGATGGATGCAGCCGGCAGGATAACCATGCAGGTGGAGATCTCCGGAACTGACAGGAACTGGATCGTCTCAGGAGATGCCATAGCCCGCGATGGGTATATTTTTGACGAGGAGTTCCAGGAAATCAGGGTTTCGGCAAAATACCAAGGCGGCGACCTTACATTCAATCAGCTGGACGTAGTTAAAAGCGATGTGCTTGTCAGGGGCAGGGGAACAATAAAAGATGGACGCTACCGGTTTGAGATAATCTCAGATGGACCAGTACCCCTGGAGGACATCCGTGCCCTGGAAAAGCTCAAGGTTCCCCTGTCGGGTGGGGTATTTATCAAAGCCGTCAGCTCAGGTGGTATAGATGGAAAGAATATCAAAGCCTCAGGTTCCCTTGAATGGGATCTCATATTCTACGATGGAGGGTCATGGCGGGGAGGAGATCTTTCCTTTGCCATAAACGGGAGGGACCTTTTCGCTGAAGGAAATCTGCTGGAGGACCTTTTCCAGGCTGAAGTCGAAGTGAAGCTCGGTGACGAATTTCCGTTCTCCGGCACAATCCGATCGAGCAGAAATGTTCACAGGGAAGACCTGAACAATTTTCTCGGACTTAAGATCCCTGCGGACTTTTCAGGGCAGATGACCGTGGATGCCAGGGCCCAGGGGATACTCACCGATATCAATAAAACAATGGTGGAGGGAATGATCCTGGCCGCGCACCTGGATATAAAGGGGCTCAAATTCGATACCATTGAAGAAACGCCCTTCAATTACTTTTCCGAGAGAGGCATCACTTTCACCAGATTGCATTTAATGTCCGGTGAGTCCGAGTTGAGTGGATCACTAAGAATAGGGCCTCCGGGGATTATCGAAGGTAGCGTGGAAGGCGAGGTTGATATTGACGGTTTCCGGTATCTTGAACCCACCTTTGATACCTTCCTGGGCAGAGTCGGACTCCAACTCAAGATCTCAGGTCCGCTGGACGATCCCGAAGTCTCCGGTTACCTGGATCTTTATGAGGCTTCCTGCGTAGCGCATCTACCGTTTCCACAGAAGATGAGCAATCTTGCCGGACGTATC
>DAOVVW010000157.1 GCA_030636965.1 Pseudomonadota bacterium
CATTATGCAGGTGTCGATGAGTTCTGTCAGGTTATGGGGCGGTATGTTCGTCGCCATGCCCACGGCGATCCCGGATGTGCCATTGGCCAGGAGATTCGGGAACCGTGCCGGCATGACCAGGGGTTCGGTGAGGGTATCATCATAGTTTGGTCCGAATTCAACGGTGTCCTTTTCTATGTCCTGCAGCAGCTCTCCTGCTATACGTCCCATGCGGATCTCGGTATACCGCATAGCGGCGGCGGCGTCCCCATCAACGGACCCGAAATTACCCTGACCGTCCACCAGCAGGTATCTGAGAGAAAAGTCCTGAGCCATACGTACTATAGTGTCGTAAACGGCCGTATCTCCGTGAGGGTGATATTTTCCTATTACATCTCCGACAATTCGAGCTGATTTCTTGTAGGCCTTGTTGTGTACGTTGCCCAGCTCGTGCATAGCATACAGGGTTCTCCGGTGTACGGGCTTAAGGCCATCCCTCACATCGGGAAGCGCCCTCCCCACGATCACGCTCATGGCGTAATCCATGTACGACTTCTTCATCTCGTCTTCAATATTTACGAGCTTTATGGGGGCGTTAATTGTATGCATTAGATCGGTCATGTTATTCTCGATATTCCTTATTATTCCTTATTTTTTGGAGTGCTACATTCTGCTGGTGCGGCTTACGTTCAACGTTAAGGGTTCAACGTTCAACGTCATATGATGATCTTTAATTAACAATATTCTATTCAAATAACATTGAACCTTGAACGTTAAACGTTGAACACCTAGATGTCTAAATTTCTAACATTAAGCGCGTTATTCTCAATAAATTCCCGTCTCGGTTCTACAGCATCCCCCATGAGTATCGTGAATATCCCGTCCGCCTTCACAGCATCTTCTATGGACACCCGTACCAGGGAGCGCTTCTCGGGATCCATGGTGGTCTCCCAGAGCTGTCCCGGGTTCATCTCCCCGAGGCCCTTGTAGCGCTGTATGGTAACTCCCTTTCTTCCCCTGTCCAGGATGAAGGATACAAACTCATCTATTCTCCGGGTACTCAGAAGCTCTTCATCTCCTTCGGCCACCCTCTGTTCCTCTCCCAGGGGTTTGAAGCTCCTGCCCAGCCTGATCATCTCCTGATATTTGGGCCTTGTCAGTAATTCGGGGTTAACCGTTGTGACCCACACGGACCCATTTCGTCTGGTTTTTATTCTGGCTATGGTACAGGAATGTTCCTCATCCTTTTCAAGCACCACGTCCATGGGTGAGATCTCCGGGTAGATATTTTTTACATAAGTCTGAACATTGTTCAGGGCGCTGCCCAGCTTTTTCCTGTTCTTAAGGACTTCTGGCATAAGCCCTTCCAGAGACATTGCCGACAGTACTTTCGCATCGATGCGCCTGTGGTCAAACCGATCCATTAGCTCGGTATATCTGACGGCCCGGTTGACCGTATCCAGCAGAGTTTTCCCCTCCAGCTTTTCACTATTGGTGACCGAAGACAGGGCCAGATCCTTCACGCCCATCTCGATAAGAAAGTTTTTCATGTCCCCCTCGTCCTGGAGGTATCGACTTTCCTTGCCTTTCTTGGTGCGGTACAGGGGCGGCTGTGCAATGTATAAAAATCCCCTCTCGATGAGTTCGTACATCTGCCTGTAAAAGAAGGTCAGAAGCAGGGTTCGGATGTGGGATCCGTCAACGTCCGCATCGGTCATGATGATTACCTTATGATATCTAAGCTTGGACGGGTCGAACTCCTCGCTTCCCACTCCCGAACCGAGGGCAGTGATAATCGTCCTAATCTCCTGGTTGGATAGAACCTTGTCAAAGCGAGCCTTTTCGACGTTCAGGATCTTGCCTCTCAAGGGCAGTATCGCCTGTGTTCTGCGGTCTCGGCCCTGCTTGGCTGATCCTCCCGCAGAGTCTCCCTCAACCAGGAATAATTCAGCCAGAGCAGGGTCCTTTTCCTGGCAATCGGCCAGCTTTCCCGGAAGGTCTGATATCTCCAGAGCTCCCTTTCGTCTGGTGAGTTCTTTGGCTTTTCTTGCTGCATCTCGCGCCCTGGCAGCCTCGCCTGCCTTGGCCACTATCTTTCTGGCAACGGGAGGGTTTTCCTCCATAAAATTCGACAGGCCCTCGTTCACCTGTGTTTCCACAATGCCCTTGATCTCGCTGTTGCCAAGCTTCATCTTGGTCTGGCCCTCGAATTGAGGGTTTGGAAGCTTGACAGATATAACGGCAGCCAATCCCTCCCGGATATCGTCTCCCGTCAGGCCGTTCTTTACGTTCTTAAGAAGGTTATTGGAAGAAGCGTAGTGGTTTACCGTCCTGGTGAGAGCCGCCTTGAAACCTACAAGGTGGCTTCCTCCTTCGTGGGTGTTGATATTATTGGCAAAAGAAAACAGATTTTCAGCGTAACCATCATTGTACTGGAAGGCGATATCCACTACAACTTCGCCCTTCTTGCCGGATATGGAAATGGGTTTCTTGTGGACGACGGCCCTGTTCCTGTTCAGGTGTTCCACAAAGGAAATTATTCCGCCCTTGTACTGGAATTCATTCTTCTTGTCCGCCCGCTCGTCTTCGATCTTTATATATACGCCTGCATTGAGGAAGGAAAGTTCTCTTAAACGCGTCGACAGGATGTCAAAGGAGTACTCCGTTGTCTCAAAGACCTTACGGTCCGGCAGGAAGGTTATCTTGGTTCCCGTTTTCCGGGTCTTGCCAATGGCTTCCAGTTTTCCGGTTGGCTTACCTCTTTTGTAGGACTGTTGATAAACCTTCCCGTCCAGCCTAATCTCCAGATGCAGTAACTCGGAAAGGGCATTTACAACGGAAACTCCAACACCGTGAAGGCCACCCGATATCTTGTAGGCGGAGCTTTCGAATTTGCCGCCCGCATGAAGGGTTGTCATCACCACTTCCGCGGCAGGCTTTTTTGCTTCCTTGTGTCTATCCACCGGGATGCCGCGACCATTGTCCTCTACAACAACGCTGTTATCAGCCCTGATCGTAACAAGAATCTTGTCGCAGTAGCCAGCCATGGCTTCATCGATGCTGTTATCCACCACTTCGTACACTAAGTGATGCAGGCCCTCGGTGGAAGTGTTGCCGATGTACATTGCAGGTCTGCGCTGGACCGCTTCCAACCCTTCAAGGACCTTGATCTCTTTTGCAGTGTATCTCTTTCCCCGGGTTTCGGTGGTCGACTTTTTTCTGGCAGGCGTCTTTTTCGATTGCTCTTTGGATTCAGCCTTTGATGCTTTTTTCGTTTTTGCCGCGGCTCCGGTTGGTTTTCTGGCGCCTGCGGAGGCCTTGTTGGTTCGGCCCTTCTTTTTCTTATTAGTTTCAGCCAAAATTCTGCTCTCCCTCGTTCCCTGTCTTTTCTATTTTCCCATCTTCTACCGTCATAACGTATCCCTTGCGGTCAGACAGGAACATATAGTCGTCACCTGTTGTGGTAACAACAAACTGCGCATCTATCTCGGAGATCAACGTACCCAGAGCCCTTCTCCTTGTCTCATCCAGCTCTGAGGCAACGTCATCTAACAACACCAGCGGGTAGGTGCCCCGCGTATCTTTTAAAACCTGGGCAATGGACAGTTTAAACGTGAGAATAGCCGTCCTCTTCTGTCCCTGGGAACCGTACCTTGCGAGGCTCTGTCCACCAAGAGCAAAACATATATCGTCCCTGTGTGGTCCGACCGTAGTGTGGCGGGCATCCATATCGCGTTTCTTTGCGATTACAAAACCCTCGTAAAGAGCTTCTGTGACGTCCTCTTTCGAAGCGTTGTTCTCCAGGCGAAAGGTGGGCTGGTAATCCAGGGTGAGTTTTCCGTCAAGGCCCAAATCTTTGCCGATACGCTCCATGTGAGGGCTAATCTCTGAAAGGAGCCTCACTCTGTGTCTGACGATCAAGGAGGCGGCATCTGAAAGGGATCTTGTCCAGCTTTTCCACTCCTCATGCGAGGCTCTTTGATTTCTTAAAAGTGCATTCCTGTTTCTCAGCACCCTCAGGAATTTTCTGTATTCGACGGCGTATCCATCCGTCTTCTGAAAAATTGCCCTGTCAACAGCCTTTCTCCTCGATGACGGGCTTCCTGAGACCAGAGCTACATCCTCTGGAATAAAACTTACAATGCCCGACCAC
>DAOVVW010000077.1 GCA_030636965.1 Pseudomonadota bacterium
AGATCGTATGTCTTTGTCGCGGAAAACCCCAGGTCTCCTGTGGACAGGGAGGTCACCTGGTAGTGCAGACCAAGCCTTTTGAGCACCTCTTCAGCATCAACAGTCAGGGATTCCAGCTCTTCGTAAGAGTCCTCCGGTCTGCAGAACTTGACAAGTTCTACCTTGTTGAACTGATGGAGCCGAACGAGCCCTCTGGTGTCCTTGCCATGAGATCCGGCCTCCCTTCTGAAGCACGGGCTGTGGGAAGTGTACCGGACAGGAAGGTCCTCCTCCTTAAGGATCTCCTCCCTGTGGAGGTTTGTGACAGGCACTTCAGCGGTGGGGATCAGGTAGTATTGACCTCCTTCTACGGAAAACAGATCATCCGCGAACTTCGGGAGCTGGCCGGTTCCTATCATGCTGTCGCTGTTCACCATAAAGGGGGTGAGTACCTCCCTATATCCATGCTCTCTCGTATGCAGGTCCAGCATGAATGCTGAGAGCGCCCTTTCGAGAAGCGCCCCGGCCCCGACCATCACTGAGAATCTGGATCCTGCCATTCGCGCCGCTCTCGGGAAATCCAGTATCCCCAACATTTCACCCAGGTCCCAGTGAGGTAGCACCTCGAAGGACTTCTCCGGTTTCTCCCCCCATGTCCTCACAATCTTGTTGGCACTTTCGTCCTCGCCGACAGGGACACTTTCGTGGGGGATATTGGGAAGGGTCAGCAAAAAGTCATTCAGTTCATCCTCTATAGCCTTGATGCGTTCATCGTTGGCTTTGATCTTCTCTCCCAACTTCCTGACAGCCTCCATTCTTTTCTTCGCGTCCTCACCGGCCTTTTTCATCCTGCCGATCTGTTCCGACTCCTTGTTCCGCAGAGCTTTCATATCATCCGTAGCGCTGAGGAGTTCCCTTCTTTCCGTATCGAGGCGCATGAAGGGGCCAAGGTCAATTTTATCCCCCCTCAGAATGAGGCGTTCTGCCACAAAATCGGTATTTTCCCTTAGAAATCGGACATCAAGCATATCAACTTCTCCCGCGAAACTCTCGGTATATAGCACCTATACATTTCCATGTCAAACGTGCCCTATTTATCCTAACTATATACGATATAACGGTTTTTCCGTAATTTTCAGATCATCTCCTCTCAACCTGTTGACCAGATGATTCTACTGCAAACAACCACCTTTTCTCCAGCAAATTGAATCACCAATCTTTTAGCATACGACAGATGACAGCCATATGTTTCTTTCCAGGGATTTAAACAATACAAAAAGACCCCGGCACTATTGTTACCGGGGTCTTACATGCTGTCAGGGGCTTGACCATTTTTCTTGATCAATGGCTTGGAGAAGCTATCAGAGCTTCTCCATATTTTAAAGGAAATTTTTCAGTCTGTTAAAATACATCATTCTAAGAGGACAACGACCATAAAAGGTTGTAAAGGCCCCACTCTCATGCTAACTTCCCAATATGAAACGGTTTTTCTGCATTGCATTTATAATATCGACATTTATTATTCCCGCTGTCCCAACCAATCTGCATGCCACAGGTGAGATCAGCATTATCCTGCTTGGTGACTATCTTCCGGCCGCCAGCGCAGCTCCGGTGATCAGGAGGAAAGGTTACAGCTACACCTTCAGCGGTGTCAGAGATGCGCTTCAGGAGACAGACATAATCTTCCTTAATCTGGAAACTCCTCTTTCGGGCGGCGGAACGGCCCACGAAAATAAACAGTACGTGTTCCACGCAGATCCTGAGGCCGCTGAGGCAATGCGCAGTGCCGGAGTCAGGGTGGTATCTCTGGCAAATAACCACATAATGGATTACGGTCCTGATGCCCTTGATGACACCCTCAAAAGCCTTAGATCTGCAGGCATTGCTCACGTGGGAGCAGGCAGAACACTCAGCGAGGCGTCGATGCCCGCAGCATTCAGGATCCGGAACATGAATACCGCGTTTCTGGCTTTTTCCAATACATTCCCCAAGGATTTTTGGGCTAAAAAGGGGAGTCCCGGCACCTTCTTCGGATCCGACTGGGCCGTGAAAAGAGCGGTCAAGGCTGCGGCAGGCACAGGCCCTCTGATAGTGTCCTTCCATTGGGGTGAGGAGCTTGCCCGCCAGCCGAAAGAGTATCAGATATATCTGGCGCATCTTGCCATCGATTCCGGGGCAGACCTGGTTGTAGGTCATCATCCCCACGTCCCTCAACCCATTGAGATCTACCGTGGCAAGCCCATCCTGTACAGTCTCGGAAACTTCTCCTTCGGATCGTACAGTAGTAATGCCACCGAGGGCTTGATGGTGAAAGCCTTCATAGGGCTTGATGAAATCTGCACAAAGCTGGAAGTATACCCGCTTCTCGTGGACAACGAGAAGGTAGCTTTCAAACCACGACTGCTATCAGGACCGGAAGGCCGTGCCGTATTCGACTCTATTGCCGGGGATATACCAGAGTCTGCAGCTCGGGTAGCGTGGGAGGATGACAGAGGAATTATTGAACCTAAAAAGCTCAATGATTGATTACTTCGCAAGTTGTTGATTTGTGAGGAAAGTGAAAATGACACTTTTCACTTTCCGCCAAGTAAAAAGCCATGAATGGACTTTTTACGACCCTATCAATGGCTAATCGGGAGGAAACATGCGATTCCAATTCGAAGACAGAGGCATTCTTATTGAAAATAACCGCCAGCCCCTGATCGAAGTCGACCCCATGTTTCCCCAGCGCTGGTCTCCCCGAGCTTTTTCTCCGGAACCGATCCCCGAAGAAGCCCTCCAGATCCTTTTTGAGGCGGCTCGCTGGGCTCCGTCATGCTACAACGAGCAGCCCTGGCTGTTTCTTTATGCCAGCAAAGAAAAAGAGAAGGCACAATTTCTGAAAATACTTGTAGACCAGAACCAGACCTGGGCAAAGAACGCACCAGTTCTGGCCTTCCTTTTCGCCAGGCGAAATTTTTCTCGAAACAATAAAGCAAACCTTTGGGCGGCCTTCGACTGCGGTGCGGCCTGGATGTCCCTTGCCTTGCAGGCCCGAACGATGGGCCTTTACGCCCACGGCATGGCCGGATACCACCATGACATGGCCTACGACTTACTCAACATGTCCAAAGAAGAGTATGAGGTCATATGCGCTATCGCTATTGGAAGCTACGGGGACATAAAGGATATCCCCTCCAGCGTCGCCGCCATGGAAAAACCCAACGACCGTAAACCCCTTGAGGAAGTGGCGATTCAGTGGAAATCTTAACAAAAAAGAAAACAAGAGATATTTTCACCACAGAGCCACAGAGGACACAGAGTTTTTTTTGGGTTAAAAACACAAACCAGAAAACGAAGAATTTATTTAATTCCTCTTGTTGTTATTCAAATTTATAAGGCCAAAATCATAATAATACAGAAAACACGGTGTCTAACTAAATTCATTTCTGTTGTTGAATGTTTCTTTTTATCAAACCCAACTTCCAACTCTGTGCCCTCTGTGGCTCTGTGGTGAACAAATCTGAGGATTTTCTCATCGAGGTAGAATCTTTTGAATCGATTCATTAACTCTCTGGCTCGCGCCTGTCAGGATCATCTCCTGGAGGAGAAGTGGCTGATCGCCCCTTCCTTGCGGATCGGCCACCAGTGGGTAGAACTTGCCGCCAGGCAGGGCCGGGGTGTCCTGAACCTTGCCCCAACAACCATGATGGGACTCGCCCTTAAGATAGCCGGACCCCATATCGCAAAGAAAGGGCTCAAGATCATCCCGGCGAAGGGAATTCAAGTGTTAATAAACGATTCCTGGACCAGAACTATCAAAGATAAAGGTGGTTACTTTTCGTCCCTTAAACCCAGTACCGGGTTGATTGATGCAATGGCAAAAGCGGTGGTTGACCTGCGGCTTGCGGGGCTTGCCGCCGAAGATCTGGATCCTGACTCGTTCACAACAACTGCAAAGGGAAAGGAGATTATCTCTCTGGCTAAAGATTACAACAGCACTCTCGAAAAAAACGGCCTCATGGATTACGCAGGTGCTCTTGTCTTTGCCGTAAGCACCCTGAAAAAAAATACTGCAACCCGAAACGATATTCGCATTTTCATACCGGAGGATGCCGAGTTTGGCGTTCTCGAACAGCGGCTTTTACGATCGGCTCCCGACATCCTGAAGATCATCCTTTCCTGCGACAGCCCGGAATCTGGTTTCGGAAAGGAAAGCGGAAGATCCGTGCAGCTCCCCCGGTTGAAATGGGACGCTCCAGGTGAGGACACAAAAGATGACCCACAGCTTACCCGGGTAGATATGTTTAACGCTGTTGGTGAGATCAATGAGATACGGGGTGTTCTGCGGCGCTGCCTGGCAGCTGAGACCCCTTTTGACAGTGTTGAGATCCTGCACACTGACACCGGGGCCTACGTACCGCTTGTTTTTGAGACAATCATAAGGCACACCGGTGACACCAGCGACCTGGACAACCTGCCGGTCACATTTGCGGAGGGAATTCCTGCCAGCATGACACGTCCGGGCAGGGCCCTTTCATCCCTGATACGCTGGAGCAGGAGTGGATGGACTACATCTTTTCTTTCCCGGATGCTCTCGGATGGACTCCTGACAATAACTGATAATTCTCGCAACATCCCCCTTGCAGAGCTTGCAGCTCTGCTACAGAGACTGGTTCCCACGGGCAACAGGTATACCGTCCTGTCCATGCTTGACCGACAGATAACATCTCTAAAAAGACGCCTTAAAGTACAGCGGACTGACGAAGAGGGAGAGGCAATTGTCCTGACGCTGGCAGATGATCTTAAAAGCGCTTTGGTCCTGCGCGGGTTTATTCATAACCTGTTGGCAATACTTCCTGACAGGTGGGGGGACCCGGCAGAGACCTTGAAATCCGCGGAAACCTTCCTCAACGACTTTGCAAGGCTTGCAGACAGACTTGACGGTTACGGTAAAAAGCATCTGGTCGAGGAGATTTGTGAGATGGCCGAATGGATTGCCATATTGCCTGGACCTTTAAATCTGGACATCACTCAGTGGCTTGCCGGCTTGCCGGAAAACGTGCGTATCGCCGGCAGTAGTCCCTCACCGGGCAAGATCCACGTAGCGCATCTTCTTGCCGGAGGTCACTCAGGTCGTTCAAATACCTACATAGTTGGCCTTGACGAGGGGCGCTTTCCGGGAGCCGGACTTCAGGACCCGATACTGCTGGATACGGAGCGCAGAAGGCTTTCTGAAAAACTCCCCGTCTCTCATGAGCTGAATTCAAGGAAGATTCGCGAGCCTTACCGGTTGTTATCTCGTCTCAGGGGAAAAGTCACCATGAGCTTTTCGGCGCGAGACATTACCGGCGACCGCGATATCCTGCCATGCTCAGTTGTGCTTAACATTTACAGGGAACTCGTGGATCGCGGGTCGGACCTTGCAGGCATGATGCAAAAACTGCAGCAGATTTCCTTTGCTCCGGAAGACCCTACCAGTTCCCTTGACAGGGGAGAATGGCTTTTGGGCAAGTTGCTGGGAAAGGGGGAAGTGGCGAACCCGGACTTATTCCTTTCCGAAATATTTCCGCATCTTGTGAGAGGAAAACTGGCTCTAGCCCAAAGGATGGGCCGAACTGCCACACCCTGGGACGGTCTGCTTGCCAGCTACGGACCTGAACTGGATCCGACTGGACCCGAAGGGCCGGTCATGTCGGCAACACGTTTTGAAACATTAGGTACCTGCCCCCTCAGATATTTTTTCCGCTACGTTCTTGAGATCGATCCGCCGGAGGAAGATCCGGACGTGAGCGTATGGTTAAGCAACCTGGATTATGGAAGTCTGCTACACAGCGTCTTTTACCAATTCATGGATAGCCTTGTATCAGAGGGATTGCGCCCGGAC
>DAOVVW010000104.1 GCA_030636965.1 Pseudomonadota bacterium
CGTGATGGTGATTAGTTGTTAGTTGGAAGTTGTTGGTTGATAGTTACTCCCGGAATCATCATGCCTTTACTAACAACTATCAACTAAGTTAATCCAATATCTAGTACTCCAATGCTCTACGCCGATACCCCGGTACGCCGTTACTTCGTTACGGGTCAATCACCCCCACACCCCCTTACTCCGTTACCCAAATCTCACCGGCCTGTGAGAAGACCTTAACCGCGCTCTTTACGTCCTCTGATATCTGTGCCCTCAGGGAATGTTCATCCGCAAATTTCATCTCGTCCCTGAGCCTTGTGAGAAAAAGCAGCGTTATCTCACTGCCATACAGTTTCCCGTCGATCTCGAAAAGATGCGCCTCAACCGTAAGGGGCCCCCCTCCGAACGTTGGTCTGGTCCCCACATTTACGGCAGCAGGTCCGGACCGGCCCTCAAATGAAAAAGCTGCTCCGTATACACCATTGGCGGGCAATATCACATCACCACAGTCCAGGTTCACTGTGGGATAACCGAGTCCCTGCCCCCGCCCCTGGCCTTCAATTACAGTACCTCTGACAAAATGGGGTCTGCCCAGCAGATCTTTTGCACTCTCAACATCACCGTCAGAAAGGGTATCTCTGATCCTGGTACTGCTGACGACAAGTCCCTCAACAAAAACAGAGGGGACACTGTAAACCGAAAATCCTCTCTCCTGCCCAAGGGTCGAAAGAAGATCCACATCCCCTGCCCTGTCCTTTCCGAACCGCCACCCCTGTCCGGCAACGACAGCGGAGACCGACAGTGTATCGACAAGAACCTCATCGACAAACTGCTCCGGAGTCATTGACGCTATCTGCCTGTCAAAGGGCAGAACCAGGGCGGCGTTCATCCCCAGGTCGGAAGCGATTCGGAGGCGATCTGATACAGTCATTATCACCCTGGGCTTGTTATCCGGCATTATGGTGGCAGCGGGGTGCCTCGAAAAGGTCAGGATCAAACCATCGGCAGCAATATCTTCGGCCCTCGAAACGGTTTCTCGAAAGATCGCCTGGTGACCGGTGTGAACACCGTCGAAATTACCTACAGCGGCAACACAGCCGACTTCCTTTTCTCTGATGGACTCTAGATCTTCGTATTTCCTCAAATCACCACTCCCGGATCACCCTCCAGAAAGGTTCTCAGAATCCACTTCCATCATGCATTCCCATTCCCTGCCGTCCTGGCGGTAGATCCTGGCAGGCAGGCAGGTGGAGCTTAAGAAAATATCCTTCGCCCTGTCCACATCGGAGTGTTCCAACCTTATCGCGAGGCCGCAGTCACTGCTGATCTTGCGCGGCTTCATGACCGTACGGTGCCCCACACCTGCATCTTTGAGAGCTTTTTCGGCCTTCAGAGTCAGGTGGGTTGTAGCAAACACCGCTACTAAATCTGTGTTCAATTATTCCCCCTGAACTTCTGAAGTTCCCTTACTCCTTCAACCAGGCTAAGTGCCTCCTCCTCCGTGGTGAAAATCCCGGGGCTCACCCTCACAGTACCTTCCGGGAAGGTACCAATGGTCCTGTGGGACAATGGAGAACAGTGCAGGCCGACACGTACCTGAATACCCCTTGTCTGCTCCAGAAAAGATCCCACCTCGGCAGGATCAAGATCCTCTACGTTAAAGGAAAGGACCGCTACCTGATCTTCCGGGGAGTCGGGCCCATACAGAACGACCCCCTGGATCTTCGAAAGACCCTCAGTGAGGATCTCAACAAGCTTCTGTTCGTGGTTTCTGATGTTGTCCACCCCCCGGGAATTTATGAAACGGATGGCCTCTCCCAGCGCCGCGATCCCCGGTGTGTTTGGAGTACCACTTTCGAACTTTTCAGGAAGTACCTCCGGCTGCCTGAGCAGGGTTGACTGTCCTCCCGTACCTCCTTCGATAATGGGTACGAGATCCACTTCCGGAGCAATGTACAGAAAGCCTGTTCCCTGAGGCCCATACAGGGATTTATGACCCGGTACGGCAAGCAGATCGATCCCCGTTTCGGTCACATTCAGAGGAAGGACACCCATCGATTGCGCGGCATCTAACAGCACAACAGGCCGGACCCCGTCACTGGTTCCCAGTGAACCGCATATTTCCTCCACGGGCTGTATGGATCCGACGACATTGGATGCATGGGTCAGAACGATCAGTCTGGTTTGGGGAGTGATCGCATCTGTTACTGCACCAGCCCTGACCATGCCATTTTCGTCTGCCTGAACGCGTGTCACTTCCACACCAATTTCTTCTTCAGCCCTGGCGAGGGGCCTTACAACAGAATTGTGGTCCATGGAGGTTGTGATTACATGACAGGCCTCCCTGAGAAAACCCGTGATGGCAAGGTTCAGTGCCTGTGTGGCATTGGAGGTAAATATTATCCGCGAACTGTCCTGGGCACCGATAAATCGCGCCACTTCCTCCCTTGCCTCGAATATCTCCCGTTCACCCTGAAGGGCCGAATACCCCGCCCTCCCGGGCGTTGAGGAAAGCTCCCTGATCGCCCACAGCATCTTTTCCACGACAGGCTCAGGCTTGGGCCAGCTTGTCGCGGCATTATTCAGGTAAATGGGCTTATTACTGCTCATATCTCACTCTCCAGGCAATGTGCCTGAAACTCCCAACAGGCTGCTAAAAAGTCTGTTAGAAAATAAATGGGTTCCGGCAATAAATAAATATTATCAGGCCGCGGTTTTGGTGAATCACGAAGCGAAGCTGGCATTACGCGCAGCCGAGTGATTACACCCAAAACCCGGCACCATGAATACATTAATACAGATACCCACTATATATTGCCCCCTCCCCTTAAGTCCCCTCCCGCCAGGGGAGGGGATTAAACCCCGATACCCCAACACTTCCATACCCCGTTACGTGAACCTCCGTGTACTCCGTGCCTCCGTGGTGAACCCAAGGCCAAGTTTTCCTCTGTGAACTCTGTGGCTCTGTGGTGAAAAAATATCTCTAATGCTCTAACTAGGAGCCTGACCCGTTATCAACACCGGCTCCTATCGAGCAGAGCGGATCCGGGGCTCCATAGTGACCAAACAGATGGTACACGATCCCGCGACAGCCTCCCTGGCAGGCGGCAAGCAGCGAGCAGGAACGGCATACGGAAGGGAGCTCGAGAAGATCCTTTCGTATTCTGTCCCTGGCCGGGTTTTTCCAGATACCAGCGAAATCATCCTCGTTGAGATCTCCAAGGGGAATAAGGAGCGAACAGCACGGATATACGATACCGTCACCATCTATGAAAGCTATGGAATTGCCCGCTTCACAGCCTCCAGGTTCGGGCCCGTCCAGCCCAAGGAATTCACTGATAATAAAATCATGGATCCGCAGGTGATCCACACCCAATCTGTCAATAACCTCGAGAATATTTTCCCTGTCCAGCTCTTTTATCTCCTCCGGCAGCGGCAGAGTCTCGTTTCCCCGGGAACTGATATCATTCGCGTGTCTGTTTGGCAAGGTAAGACCGAACCCGTACCTGGCAGCAGCATCCAGAATATCGGGAAGCCTGGAAAGGCCGTCCCTTTCGGGAGTCCATCTGAGAGAGGCGATACCCGGTGCAATTTCAGGAAAGAAGCGCTTGCGGATCTCGCCGGCTTCGCCACGATCAGTTACAGGAAATTCCCATCTCCTTATTCCCTCATTGGTGAGTTCTCTCTTGCAGAGCCTCCAGCCCTCCAGAACGGCTACGACTTCAGTTCCATCCCAGGGCAGACCGAGGCCATCTAGATCTCGCGGATCCTGTAACTCAATAACAGTAGAAAGGGGCCGGCAACTGCGAACCTGCCGGGCCAGATGTTCGGCGCCCCCTTCACCCAGCCGCCAGTGGATACGCCATGGCAGATCGAAGTTACTGCCCATCACTCGCCTTCACTGTCTTCCGCAACCCAGCAGTGGGGGTCAGGGGAGTCAAATGAGCCTGTGAGAGCCCATACCCTGGCTGTACAACCGCCCAGACATGACTGATAACAACTGCAGCCGTCACATTTGCCCTGGGGCGTCTTTTCCCGCATCTTCATAAGGACAGGAGACTCGAACCATATAGAGTTAAAATCGTCCCTGAGGATGTTCCCGATGGACAGGGGAATAAAACCGCAGGGGGTAATGTCCCCGTTGGGTTTTATGTGGAGGCTCAGCTTGCCGCATGTGCTGCCCGGAACCGCTGATTCGGGCCTGTGATCTTCAAGAGCGGCCATGATCGGGTCATCGAAGGACAAATGTACATCACTAACCTTCTTCTGAACCTCAAGGGCATTGACGTAAAAATCTCTCCACTGCATGGGTGTAAGATCCAGATCGTCCATATTTGTCAGAGCGTCCCCAGTGCATTTGTAGTTGTGCAGGTAAAGAGTGCTCACACCGTGAGACCTGCACAGGTCTACCATCCCCTCCCAGTTTTCAAGGTTGAGGCGGTTAATAACGCAGGAGATGGTACTTTTAATGCCTGTCCTGGCGAGGTTGTCCAGGGCGGCTACGGCCCTGTCGAAACTCCCGGTCATATTACGAAGCTGATCGTGGTCTGAAGCGACCGGACTGTCGATGCTGATACCAACACTGGTAAATCCCGACTCTGCGAGTCTTACGGTCTCGTTCCCGTCAAGCAGATATCCGTTGCTGTTCATGGAAACATTGAGGCCCCGTTCCGACGCCAGGGCGGCAACATGGTGCAGGTGAGGATACACGAGGGGTTCGCCGCCTCCGAAATTTATCAAGACCACCCCCAGGGCTGCCAGGAGAATAACTATACGACTGACGTCCTCAAGGGGCAGTTGGTCTTCTGTTCGGTCACGGCTGTAGCAGTGCCTGCACCCGAAGTTGCACCGGTAAGACAGTGTCCAGTTCACTGTCAGCGGAGCGGAAAGCACATCGCTACTTGCTCTCATATATCATTCCCTTGTCGATCATCTCGTCCAGAAAGGAATCCACATCAGCTTTCAGTTCTGCAGGGTCCACATCGAAAATCTCCTCCAGGTACCTGACCACTGTGTACCTGTCCATGCTGCCGTCACAGAGTTTCCAGATCTCGCCCGCAAGAAGGTTAAGCTGGTGCATGATCCCGCTGTCCAGACGGGTGGCTGTACCAACGCCCGTGATCTCCTCATCCTCAGCAGTTCGCCCGGGATCGCTCAGGACCTCCCGCACATGATCCTCCCTGTGGGGCTCAGCTCTCCACTGAATGTCCGGATTCCTCAAAAGATTCCCGGTCATTACCCCTCC
>DAOVVW010000008.1 GCA_030636965.1 Pseudomonadota bacterium
ACCCTGTCTCCCACCTCGGCTTTTTTGAGATGTGAGGGCTCATTGTTGATCATGGCCGGCATTATCCCGCCAGTCCCGCAGTATACAAGGGGTTTTCCCAGAAACCGTTCGTCGAAAACGACTGCTCCGTTTACAGTGGGAATTCCGCTCTTGTTGCCACCGTGTTCAACACCTTCGACTACACCCTCGTAAATCCTCCTGGGGTGCAGGATCCTGGGTGGAAGTTCTTCACTGAAAAAAGGCGATGCGAAACAGAAAACATCGGTGTTAAACAGCAGATTGGCGCCCTTGCCGGTACCGAACGGATCCCTGTTAACACCCACAATACCGGTAAGAGCCCCCCCATATGGATCCAGTGCCGAGGGTGAATTATGAGTCTCCACCTTGTAAACAAGGCTCTGCTCATCATTGAACCTGATCACGCCCGCGTTATCAACGAACACTGAAAGGCATATATCCCTGCTGCCCATAGCCTCTCTTATTTTTTCAGTAGCCCCCACGATGTATGTTTTAAACAGGGAGTCTACTTCCTGAACATCTCCGGCCTCGTCTCTATAGCTGATCAGGGCGTTGAATATCTTGTGCTTGCAGTGCTCGGACCAGGTCTGGGCGAGGGATTCGATCTCTACATCCGTAACCCTCCATCCGAGGCCCACCTCTTTTCTCTTCTGTGAAACGTCTTCTCTTGCAAAATACTCCTTAATTGCCCTCATCTCCTCTACCGAAAGGGCAAGGAGCATGTCACGGGACATTGCCATCAGGGTTTCATCATCTCCATCTGTATCCACTTCCCTTACGCGTCCTCCACCTTCGATACTGACCCTGGGCACCTCAGTCTCGAAACCGGTATCTGGATCGAAATCCGATCTGGGAACTATGTTCCAGCGGTTTATGAGCTCATTTGCAAGAGCCTGTGATGCCGCAGCCTGCGCCTCCTGAACAGAGATACTGCCCCGAATAAGAAATTGGGTTGACGTGTAAACCTTCTCATCATCAAGGAGCGGCCTGTCCAGGATCTGTGAAACGGCCTCACCGGCGGACCTTCCCACATTATCCGTGACACCGGGCTTGTAACCAACTTCGATCAGCATATCGAAATCTGACCTCAGTGGTGTTTCAATGGAATACTCCTGTATTACGGGATCGGTGAGTGGACCTGAAGCTATTGTTTTCAGAACTTCAGGATCAAGGTCAATATCGAGCGTGTAGACGTTCACTGTGTTTACAGAATCCACCGAGATTCCAGTCATCTCGTAGATATCACTTACTGCCCTCTCGCCCTTGGGATCCCTTACTCCATCTCTGAATCCCACTTCAACCCGAACAGCCAATTTACTCCTCCCCCGAAAAAACCCTGTCGAAAACAAATTTTACACCGGAAAGTAGATCCGCCGGTCCGAATACCATAGCCAACGCCTCAGCATCGAGCTGGCTTACGACCTCTGGATCTTTTTTAACGTGATCTTCGAAAGACTCATCGGAATCCAGTGAGCTATGGGCAATCCTCTGGACGATTGCGTACGCGTCCTCCCTCGATATCCCCGAGTCCACAAGAGCGAGGAGGAGCTTCTGGGAATAGGTAGTACCTCCGGAGATCTCCATATTAGCCTTCATACGCTCAGGGTAGACGACCAGCCCTTCCATCATTCCCGCAAATCTCTGGATCATGAAATCCAGCACGATGGTGGCATCGGGAATGATCACCCTCTCTGCAGAGGAGTGGCTTATATCCCTCTCGTGCCAGAGTGGTATGTTCTCCATGGCAGTGAGGCAGTATCCCCTCAGGAGCCTTGAAAGACCGGTAAGGTTTTCCGAGAGGATGGGATTCTTCTTGTGGGGCATTGCCGACGATCCCTTTTGACCTTTCGTAAAGGGCTCTGACACCTCACCTACTTCTGTTCTCTGCAGGTGCCTTATCTCCACAGCAAATTTCTCTATGGAACTAGCCGCTATGGCCATTGCCGAAATGTACTCGGCATGCCTGTCCCTCTGGATCACTTGTGTCGCCACCTTCGCTGGTGTCAGGTCCAGTTTTTCGCAGACATATGATTCAACTTCCGGTGACAGTGTCGCGTATGTTCCCACCGCCCCCGAGAGTTTGCCTACCGCAACTGTATCTCTCGCTTTTACGATCCTCTCTTTGGCCCTGCCAAGTTCTTCATACCACAACGCCATCTTCAAGCCGAAGGTAGTCGACTCCGCGTGCACACCGTGGGATCTTCCCATCATGATCATATCCCTGGTCTCTTCGGCACGCATTCTGAGTATATCCCTGCAGCCAGAGAGACCCTCGAGAATCAAGTCAGCGGCCTGGACCATCTGCACAGCAAGAGCAGTGTCGAGCACATCAGAACTGGTCATGCCCAGGTGGATGTAACGGGAATCGGGACCGACTGTTTCCGCAACGGAAGTCAGAAAGGCAATCACATCGTGTTTTACTTCACGTTCGATCTCATCTATGCGGTCAACGTCGAAAGCCGCTTTTTCACTGATAGTTTTCAGCGCCTCATCAGGGATCCTGCCAAGCCTGTTCAGGGCCTCGCAGGCCAGGATCTCTATCTGAAGCCAGATACTGTATCGGTTCTCCGGCTCCCAGATAATCGCCATTTCGGGACGTGTATACCTGGGTATCACGAAAACCTTCCTTTCTCCCTAACGGAGATCAAGACGCGTAAGCGGCATCGATTCATGGACGGATGCCGCTGTCAATTTAACACTCCTCCCGTTAAGGCCAAGAATATCCTTAGCCGACCCTAATGCGAGTTCAGGCTCATTATTGATTTCAGACAGATGGGCAAGTGTAACTGATTCAAGCCCGGCGTGAAAAATATCCTCCAGTATCATGGAAGACGCTTTATTGGAAAGGTGCCCGCTGCGGCTGTTGACCCGCTGCTTCAGGAACCACGGATAAGGCCCATCCATAAGCATCTGTTCATCGTGGTTCGACTCAAGGATAACCACCCGGCAATTCCGCAGCCTGTCTCTGACAAGAACGGTACCATAGCCAAGATCGGTGGCCAGGCCTATCCGGATATCTTCGATCTCCACAACGTAACCCACGGGGTCGGCTGCATCGTGGGGAAGAGCAAATGGCATAATTGAAAACCCCGCAGCGTTAAAGGACCGGCCCGAATCGAAGTTGATTATTGCAATATCCTCCGGCAACTGAGCAGCCAGGATCGTGGATGCAGTTCCATATACGGGGATCTTGAGCTTCCTTGCCAGAGGCACGACTCCGCGCAGGTGATCTGAATGCTCGTGAGTCAGGAGTATTCCCCTGATACGACCCGGCTCTCCACCCGCACAGACAGTTCTATGGATGATCTGCCTGGCGCTCAATCCTGCATCTATAACAATAGCGCCCTCAGGGCCGTCGATATACATCGAATTACCCTTGCTGCCGCTTGAAAGAACACTGAAGGCAATAGATCCCATCATACTCCGGTGTGTCCGAACCCCCCATGGCCACGTCCCGTTTCAGGTAGCTCGTCGACTATTTCGAGGTGCCCGTTCACTACCGGGGATATTACCATCTGGGCGATCCTCATGCCTCTCTTTATAGTGAAGGGACTTGTACCAAGATTCATGAGTATGATCTTGACTTCACCCCTGTAGTCAGGATCAATCGTCCCAGGGCTGTTGGGAACAACAACACCATTCTTGCTGGCAAGACCGCTTCGGGGCCTTATCTGCGCTTCAAAACCCACTGGCACGGCAATCTGGATACCGGTGGGGACCAGAACCCTGTCACCCGGCGCAAGCACAATATCGTCTGTCACTGCCGCCGCCAGATCCATGCCCACTGCATGGTCGGTGGAATAGGACGGCAGGGGCATCCCCACGCCATGAGGCAGAACTTTGCACTGGATTGCAACGGTATTATTCTCACGCGAGGCCGGCATTGAGCTCATCCTCGTTCACAGGCCCGATAACTGTAAGGGCCATCCGATCAGGATTGATAATCGTCGCCGCGAGTTCAGATATATCTCCGGCTGTGACCTTATCGATCCCCTCTACGATCTGTTCGGGTGCGATGTGGCGGCCGTAGTATATCTCATTCCGGGCAAGCTGGCTCATCCTGTTACTTGTGCTTTCCAGACCAAGAAGGAGGTTGCCTTTAAGCTGCCTTTTGGCTACATCAAGTTCCACCGCAGAAACAGGATTTTCCCTGAGCTTTTTGGACTCCTGCCTGACCAGATCCAGAGCCGTAGGAAATCCGTCTATGGATGTTCCGCAATAAATGGTCAGCATACCCGTATCCTGGTAAGCAGAAGGGTAACTGTAGACCGAATATGCGAGGCCGTGCTCTTCCCTTATCTTCTGGAAAAGCCTGGAACTCATACCGGCACCAAGAATGGTATTCATTAAAAATAACGCGTATCTTCTCTCGTCGCCCACCGCAATACTCTCGAAACCTGTACAGAAGTGAACCTGCTCAAGATCGCGGTTCACGACCCTGATGCGGGGAGTCGGCTCAGGAGCTTTCCGGATCTCCGGGGAACTGCCCTGGGCAAGTCCCCCATAGGACCTTTCAAGCTCAGCAAACAGCTTATCCGGATCCAGGGCACCCGCGGCAGTGATTATCATGGAACCGGGGCAGTATCGCTCCTGGTGGTAGGAGAGGATGGACTTTCTCGTTATCGCCTTGAGTGAATCTGAGGTCCCCAGAATAGGTCTTCCGAGGCTGTGACCCGACCAGAATTCCCTGGTGTGCAGGTCGTGAACAAAATCCTCTGGAGCATCCTCCACCATGGATATCTCCTGGAGGATAATCTCCCTCTCCTTGTTGATGTCTTCACCACGGAACAGGGAGTTCATTGTTGTATCAGAAAGAATACTCAGGGCATGGGGAAGGGAATCGCCAAGCACCTTTGCGTAAAAGGAGGTGAACTCCTTGCTGGTGAAGGCGTTGAGGACCCCTCCCAGGGAGTCTATCTCCAGGGCGATCTGCTTTGCGCTTCTGCTTGGAGTTCCCTTGAAGGCAAGGTGCTCGATAAGGTGACTGATCCCCACCAGATTCGGATCTTCATCCCTGGAACCGGTGAGAATCCAAAGGCCGACGCTAATGGACGAAAAATCACTAAGGGGCTCAATGATAACCCTGAGCCCATTATTAAGAACTTTTCTTAAAACACCCACAGATGATGACGTGGCCATATGAAGGATTCAGGGCTGAGGGGTGTCGGTTTGTTCTTTTTCCTTTGACTCCCTCTCGGCCGCTTTTTTACTCAAACGGATCTTACCATCCCTGCCTATCTCGAGGACCTTGACATCGACAACATCACCCTCTTTGACAACATCCTCGACCTTATCGACCCTGTGCTCGGCGAGCTGCGAGATGTGAACAAGTCCGTCGGTACCAGGCAGGACCTCAACAAAAGCGCCGAAATCCATCACTTTTTTAACAACCCCTCTGTAGATCTTGCCGATCTCGGGCTCTTCTACGATCCTCTCTATCATTTCCAACGCCTTTTTCCCGGCGGTTTCATCAACAGAAGATATTACAACTGTACCGTCGTCTTCCACCTCCACCTTAGCCCCGGTCTCCTCGATAATATGACGAATGACCTTGCCGCCGGGACCTATGATCTCGCGGATCTTGTCCGGCTTGACTTTTATAGTAATAAGCCTCGGGGCATATGGTGAAATATCAGGCCTGGCAGTACTTATATATTCATCCATCCTGTCGAGGATATGCATCCTGCCCTCCATGGCCTGATGGAGGGCGCTGGACATAAGTTCGGAACTTACACCCTCTATTTTTATATCCATCTGGAGGGCCGTAATGCCCTTTCTGGTTCCAGAAACTTTAAAGTCCATGTCGCCAAGGTGGTCTTCAGCACCCAGGATATCGGAAAGGATAACATGCTTTTGGGGCGTGTAGATAAGACCCATTGCAATACCCGCAACAGCCGCGGAAACAGGCACACCAGCATCCATAAGAGCCAGGCTTGCGCCGCACACCGATGCCATGGAAGACGATCCGTTGGACTCCAGCACATCTGCTACGACACGGATAGTGTATGGAAAGTCCTCTTTTACGGGCAACAGGTTCTTCACACCTCGGGCTGCAAGGTTACCGTGGCCGATCTCGCGCCTGGCCGGACCCCTGAGGAACCTGGCCTCACCGACACTAAAGGGTGGGAAATTATAGTGGAACATGAATTTTCGCTTGTAGTCCGCTTCAAGAGCGTCCACTCTCTGCTCGTCCTCAGCCGTACCCAAAGTGGTAACAACAAGCGCCTGGGTCTCCCCTCTGGTGAAGACGGCAGAACCATGAGTCCTGGGCAGGATTCCCACCTGGCAGGTTATTTCACGAACCTCATCGGGCTTTCTGCCATCGATGCGCCGCTCGGTATCGAGTACCTGCCTTCGCATCAACTCCTTTTCCAGATCTTTCACTATGGATTTGATGTCCGGAGCCAGGGACTCAGTTTCCTCTGACTCTCCGTATTCCGCAACTGCCTGGTCCCTTATCTCCCTGAGGCGCTCCTTGCGTTCATTCTTTTCGATGAGTTTGAGTGCATCGGAGATTTCATCCCGGCAAAAATTATTGACAGTTTCTTCGAGTTCCTCATCATGGGAGGGAGGCTCATAAATCCACTTTTCCTTGCCAGCTGCCGCTTTCAGTTCCTCCTGCAAATCGACCATTAGAATAATCTGTTCATGAGCGAACTGGAGCGCTCCTAACATCTCATCCTCGCTCACTTCCTTCGCTTCCCCTTCAACCATCGTTATCGCGTCCCTCGTACCGGCAACCAGTAGATCTATCCTGCTATCTTCAAGTTCAGCGAATGTGGGATTCAGGATGTGATTCCCGTCCTTCAGTCCTACACGGACAGCACCGATTATCTCTTTAAAGGGAATATCCGATACAGCCAGGGCAGCTGATGAGGCTATCAGAGCGAGGACATCCGGGTCATTCTCCCTGTCGATAGAAAGTATGTTGATAATAACCTGAGTCTCGTAGGAAAAACCCTCCGGGAAAAGAGGCCTGATCGACCTGTCGATCAGGCGGCTCGTAAGTGTATCCTTTTCCGTCGGCCGTCCCTCTCTCTTGAAAAAACCGCCTGGTATCTTCCCGGCGGCATAGGTTTTTTCCTGATAGTTGACCGTAAGGGGCAGGAAACTTACTCCCTCTCTGGGGTCGGGCATTGTCACTGCTGTAGCCAGAACAACGGTATCATCATACCTTGCCAGAACAGCTCCACTTGCCTGCCTGGCGAGAACTCCGGTCTCCAGCGTAATAGTACGTCCTCCCCATTCAATATTAACCTGTTTCATATTGAAACTCCTGAAATGCGAATGTAAATGTAAGTGTGGAAAAGATGGACGTTACCTTCGGAGGCCCAGCTTTTTGACAATGTTCCTGTACCTCTCAACATCCCCGGACTTAAGGTAGTTAAGCAATCTTCGTCTGCGACCCACCATCTTTAAGAGACCCACTCTTGAATGATGGTCCTTCTTGTGGGTGTCGAAATGCTCTGTAAGTTCAAGGATCCTCTTTGTAAGAAGTGCTATCTGCACTTCAGGAGATCCAGTATCTGACGGATGCAGCTTGTTCTCGTCGATAAGCTCCTGCTTGCTTTCATTGCTGAGTGTCATGATCAGGTGTTCCTCCCTTCTGACAATTTTGTAAGACTATCATTTATAGTTTTTATTTAATAGTTCTTTGAAGTTAGGGTCGTAAAAAGTCCATCCATGGCTTTTTACACCACGGAAAGCGAAAAATGACCTGTTTTACTGGACTTTACATGCTCAGGTCCGGTTCCAGTATTCTCTTGGGCTCTATGACCATTCTGCCCTCTGACTCACCCACTGAGGCAAGCGCTACAAGGTATCCGTTCCTTACAACCGAGACCATACCCTCTTCCTGGTCGCTGGACCAGGAAACAGGACGCCCCTGAAGGAGCCTGGCGAGATCCGCGTCTTCAGGTTCGAATTCAGGGAAGGAGAGGCCGGATGCAGCGTTCCGGAGCCATTTTCCCGGGTCTGTTCCTGAACGGAACTTATCCAGTTCAACGGTATCATCGATATGAAATGCCCCGCTCTTGATTCTTACAAGTGTTTCCATACAGCCGAAAACTCCCAGGTCGCGACCGATGTCGTGACACAGGGTTCTCATGTAGGTTCCCTTGGAGCACTGAACCTTCAGGGATGCCCGGGGCGGATCCCACCCATCCAGTTCAATACTGTAAATCGTCACTTTCCTTGGATCGGCTTCTACGGCCTGGCCTCGCCTTGCCAGACGGTACAGGGGCTGTCCTCCACGCTTTACGGCTGAATAAGCCGGAGGAACCTGCAGGAATGAACCTCTATAACGGTCGATGGCGTTCTCCAGTTTCTGGAGAGTTACCCCGGAAGGATCTGCTTCATCAATCGTTGTTCCAGTAACATCCTGGGTATCCGTTTCCCTGCCCAGATACAGTGTCAGGTGATATTCCTTGTCGTCCTCCTGGAGGTACTGGGCGATCCGGGTAGCAGACCCTACCAGGACCACAAGAACTCCTGATGCTACTGGATCCAGGGTGCCGGCATGACCTACCTGGCGGATCCCGAAAATCCTTCTTACCCTCTGAACGACGTCATGGGAGGTGAGACCGATATCCTTGTTAACGGGCAGTATTCCCTGGACGTGCTTTTCATAAGCCTCTTTTGATTCTTTCCTGGGCTTACTTGCATCTGTAGCCTTCAGATCATTCCTCCTCATCACCGATTGACTGCAGAATCTCCGATATACGGTAGCTGTAATCCAGATTCCGGTCAAACTCAAAGACAAGCTTTGGAGTGTTCTTGAGCCTGAGTCTCCTGGCCATCAACTTATGGATAAAACTGCTCGCCTGTTGAAGAGCGCTTTCAATCTCTTCAACCTGTGTTGTTTTGTTAAGAACACCGAAATACACTCTTGCCGAGCGGAGATCATCTGTGATCTTTACCCTGGTAACGGTGACAGTTTCTATCCTTGGATCCTTTACATCCCTGAGGAGTATCGTCGAGATCTCATGCCTGACAAGTTCACTGACACGGTCGGCTCTTTTATAGCTGTGTGATCGTTTCATCAGTAACAGTCTCGAGTTTCGGGTCTCGGGTTTCGAGTCCCAATATTCAGTTAGCAAGAAATTAAAATCCTCTCACAGGATTTCGGTTGATATATCTATTATTTCGGCAAGACCCCAGGATTCGACCTTGTTAAGAATCTTTTGAAGGCTCTCATCAGCGTGCCTTCTGTCCCTGGTCACAAGCGCAACCGCCACCGTTGCCTTCTGCCAGAGATCGTGATGATCCACCTCTGCCACGGAAACGTTGAACTGGTTCTTGAGCCGATCCTTGAGGCTCCGAAGAACCCTCCTCTTGCTTTTCAGTGAACCGCTCTCGGGGATGTAGAGCGTCAGTTTCAGAATACCTATAAACATAGTCGGAGTCCCGTGTCCCTGGTCCTTAGTCCCTTGTTCAGGGTTATAATACACGTTGGACATTGGGCGTTGGTCATTGGACGCGGTCTGTTTTACTCCAGCTCCACCTCCTGCAGTACCATCTCGAAGTTCTCAATTATATCTCCAACCTTGATATCGTTGAAATCCTCGATCCCTATACCACACTCGAACCCTACTCCCACTTCCCTGACGTCATCCTTGAACCGCCTCAGAGATCCCACCCTGCTCTCGAATATAACAACACCGTCACGTATTATCCTTACCTCCGAGTTTCTCCTCACAACACCGTCGTCTATGTGACAACCTGCTATAGTGCCTACCTTTGGAACAAAAAAGGTGTCACGGACTTCAGCTCGACCCAGCATCTCCTCGTGGTATACAGGTGCCAGCATACCCTTCAGGGCATTTCTGATATCTCTTTCAAGATCGTAGATCACATTGAAAAACCTTACATCCACATTTTCCTTACGTATGACATCCAGGGCCTTTTTATCAGGCCGAACATTGAAACCTATAACGACGGCGCTGGAGGCCGCAGCCAGGATCACATCGCCCTCGTTAATTCCACCTGTCCCCTCATGGATCACGTTGACCCTGACTTCTTCCATGGAGATCTTGTCCAGGACATCTTTGATAGCGCCTATGGATCCGTGCACATCGGCCTTCAGAACGATATTGAGATCTTTGACCTCACCCTCCTGTATCTTTGTAAAGAGGTCTTCCAATGTTACGGTCTGCCGCTGGGTCTTTCCTGCCCGGACCTCCTCCATTCGCAACTGGGCAATTCTTTTAGCTTTTACCTCGTCTGTGAAGACCGCAAATGACTCACCTGCAGCCGGAACGCCCTGCAGGCCGATAATTTCAGCAGGGACTGAAGGTCCGGCCTTCTCGATCTTCTTTCCATAATCGTCGTTCATCACCCTGACCCGGCCTAAATGAGTTCCAGCCAGCATATAACTCCCCGTCAGGAGTGTTCCGCTCTTAACGAGCACTGTAACCACAGGGCCTCTGCCCCGTTCGAGCTTCGATTCTATCACTATACCCCTTGCATCCCTGGCAGGATCCGCCACTAACTCCAGGATCTCAGCCTGAAGGAGTATCAGATCCAGAAGATCATCGATCCCGGTTCCCTGTTTCGCCGAAACATTCATGGACAGGACGTCTCCGCCCCAATCTTCCGGAATTACACCATGATCCGCAAGCTCACGCTTGACCCTGTCGGGGTCGGCTTCGGGCTTATCGATCTTGTTGATAGCCACCACGATGGGAACATCAGCAGCTTTTGCGTGATCTATAGCCTCTATAGTCTGGGGCTTGACGCCGTCATCAGCAGCCACTACCAGCACCACAATATCGGTAACCTGGGCTCCCCTGGCTCGCATTGCCGTAAACGCCTCGTGACCGGGTGTGTCCAGGAACACCATCTGGCCCTTGGTGTGGTTCACGAGATGGGCACCGATGTGTTGTGTGATCCCTCCGGCTTCACCGGAGGCAACATCCGTTTCCCTCACAGCATCCAGGAGGGATGTCTTACCGTGATCGACGTGTCCCATTACTGTAATAACAGGAGGCCTGGGCCGGAGGTTGGCCTCAATTTCCGGCTCATCCTTCAAGAGATCCTCCACGGTGCCTGTTTTCACCTGAACATCAAAGCCGAGCTCACTGACCACAAGTGATGCGGTTTCAGGATCCACGGTCTGATTGATCGTAGCCATAACACCCAACTGGAGCAGGATCTGGATGATCTCCGAAGCTTTGGTACCTGTCACTCCCGCCAGATCACCCACCGTCAATCCCTTGGTGATCTTGATACTCTTGGTGGAAGGTGTGGGTATTTCCTGCACTTCAGTTTCTTTTTTCTTTG
>DAOVVW010000230.1 GCA_030636965.1 Pseudomonadota bacterium
ATAGGCGGTAGGCTAGATGTTAAAACAAAACCATTAATTAACAACTGAGTTAACCCAATTTCTAATGTTCAAATGCTCTAAACCAACTTTTAACTTTTTCTAACACGGGATTCTACAAACATGAGAGATTTTATTACTAAAATGCTGGTAACCGGTTTCGGTGTAGGGTATTTCCCAATAGCCTCGGGTACCCTGGGCACCCTTTTGGCGGTGCCTCTTTTCATCTATCTCGCGCGGGGCGGTACGGGAACCGTCCTGGCAGGTGTGGTTGTTATCAGTATTGTGGGAGTGCCACTGGCCTCCAGGATGGAGTACCTGACTCGTACAACGGACCCTAAGCCGGTTGTTATAGATGAAATTGCAGGTTATCTGCTTGCAATGGCGGGATCGCCGGCTGATCCTGTTTATATGGTATTGGGATTCTTCATCTTCCGGTTCTTTGATATCGTCAAACCACCGCCGATCAGGAAGCTGGAAAGAACCCTTTCGGGCGGCGTAGGTATAATGGTAGATGACCTGTTTGCTGGAATGTATTCCTGGTTGGTGTTGAGGCTGATAGAAAGAATATTCCTGTAAGCTGATGTCTGGCATTCAAACTGAACAAAAAGTACAGTCTTCGTGCCTTGAAAAAGGCTGGAATCTTGCTGTGGCTGAGTCATGTACCGGTGGCCTTCTTGGCGGCAGGATCACATCCGTACCGGGAAGTTCTGCCTATTTTGTTGGAGGGGCGATAACTTATTCAGACGATCTCAAAATATCCATGTTGGGCATTAAGGAAAAGCTTGTCCGGGATTATGGTGCCGTCAGCAGCGAGGTTGCGGTTGCCATGGCAGAGGGCGTGGCAGGTATGACTGGTGCGGATGTTGGAGTTGCTATTACTGGAGTTGCCGGCCCCGACGGCTCCGAGGCTAAACCGCCCGGCACGGTGCATGTTGCCGTTAAAACACCCTTTACTATCGAAGCCAGGCTCTATCATTTCAAGGGCACCAGAGAAGATGTCAGGAAAAACGCTGTAGATGCGGCCCTGGAGTTTGTACTGGCTGTTGTAACAGGGGATTCACTATGAGGCTGTTTGTTGCTTTATCCATAGCGGAAGAGATAAAAGACTCCCTTGAAAACGCTGTGGATAAGTTGCGTGAAGCCAGGGCACCGGTAAGGTGGGTTAAGCACGATGGTCTCCATTTGACCCTTAAATTCCTCGGTGAGACGACTGAGGATAAATTGAATGACCTGACGGAATCACTGAAGGCAGTATCCGGGAAGGTATATCCCTTCGATATTGTAGTGGAGGGGATGGGTGCTTTCCCCCACCCCTCAAGGCCGCGTGTAGTATGGGTTAGCGTTGAGGAGCAGACGGGAACCCTCTCAAGGCTGCACAGGTTAGTGGAGGAAGCAGTCGTTTCCCTGGGTTGGGCGAAGGAAAAGAGGAAGTTCTCCCCCCATGTGACCCTCGGAAGGGTAAAAGGCAATATCAACCTGGGAAAGCTCGAAAAAGAAATAGGGACAATGAGCGATACCCTTTGGGGGAAGCAGTCTGTCGATAACCTGGTTATTTACCGCAGTTTTCTGGGGCCCGGCGGAGCCCGTTACGAGGTAATAAGAGATTTTCCGCTGGGACAAAAAACAGTTGATAGTTGTTAGTGGTTAGTTGTTAGTTTGATGTAATTCTTTATTAACTATCAACTATCAACTTGCAACTAACAACTTGATTTACAGTTACATAGTATTCTGGAACGGGTTTTGCTATAATTTTGCGGTTATTGATACCATTAGACCCGGACACCCGGGAGGTAGGGAAAATGGCGAAAAGTAATGACAAAGAAAAGGCGATAGCGGCTGCTGTAGGGCAGATTGAGAGGCAGTTCGGGAAGGGGGCGATCATGCGGTTGGGAGCAGATGATCCCCTTCCGGGAGTGCCTGTTATCCCCTCAGGCGCGCTTCCACTTGATGTAGCTCTTGGCATCGGAGGGATCCCGCGGGGCAGAGTTACCGAGATCTACGGGCCGGAATCATCGGGAAAGACTACTCTTACCCTTCATATTATTGCCGAAGCCCAGAAAACTGGAGGGGTTGCCGCGTTTGTCGACGCTGAGCACGCTATGGATGTAGGGTACGCAAGAAAACTTGGTGTGAAAACAGATGATCTTTTAGTTTCCCAGCCCGATACAGGCGAACAGGCACTGGAGATCACCGAAATGCTTGCCAGAAGCGGCGCCATTGACATTATCGTAGTTGATTCGGTTGCTGCTCTTGTACCCAGGGCCGAGATCGAAGGGGAAATGGGCGACTCCCACATGGGACTTCAGGCCAGGCTTATGTCTCAGGCTCTCAGGAAGCTTACAGGGGCAGTGAGCAAGACTAAAACGTCCCTCATTTTCGTAAATCAGATAAGGATGAAAATAGGGGTGATGTTCGGCAACCCCGAGACGACAACGGGTGGTAATGCCTTGAAGTTCTACTCCTCAATACGACTGGATATCAGGCGGATAGGGACCCTGAAGGACGGCGATACAGCAATTGGAAGCAGGGTGAGGGTCAAGGTTGTCAAGAACAAGATGGCGCCTCCTTTCCGTCAGGCTGAGTTCGATATGATAAACGGTGAGGGGATCTCCAAAGAAGGGGTCATTCTGGATATGGCCGTTGATTCCGGTATGGTAGTGCGCAGCGGTGCCTGGTACTCCTGTGGTGATGACAGGATAGGCCAGGGGCGGGAGAACGCGAAGGGGTTCCTCAGGGAGCATCCGGAGATGATGGAGGATTTGGAAGTAAAGCTGAAGGAAGAATCCGGTTTGCAGCCCGCCGAGGAGATCGCTGAGGGGGAAGAGGAATGAGCGAACAGACTGGACTTGATATTAATGAACTCCTGAAGTCGGCGGCAAACTACATGGCTTCTGACCTCCATGTAAAGGTGGGAAATCCACCTGTTCTCAGGGTCGACGGGAAACTGCACTCTCTGCCGGAGACCAGACGGGTAACTCAGGAAGACGTAATGGGGATGGCTTTTTCCGTGATGAATGATGCGCAGAAGGAGCGGTTCAAGCGCAGCAACGAGCTGGATATTGCCTACAGTGTGCCAGGCCTGGGACGGTTCAGGGTGAATATTTTCATGCAGCGGGGTACTATCGGTATGGTTTTCCGGCTCATTCCGGTGAAGATCCACAATATACAGGAGTTGGATCTGCCCAAAGTTCTCGAGAAAATGTCTTTAAGACCCAGGGGCCTCATCCTGGTTACGGGCACGACAGGAAGTGGAAAATCCACTACCCTCGCGGCGATGCTGA
>DAOVVW010000238.1 GCA_030636965.1 Pseudomonadota bacterium
TGACCCGTCAAGGTCGTCTCTTGCTGTTTCAGCGTACGCACACTTGAAATCGCAGAATGTCATAGGCTTTTACCGGCGAAACAATAAGCTTAATGTCTTATTATTCAGGACCATCACAAACAAAATATTCCGAGTTTTTTGTTATGAGAGATCGACAACAGTGCGGCCCTTGAGTTTTCCGGCCAGTATCTGATCAATCTTTTTGTCCAGTTCATCAAGTGTGCACTCTGTAGCTGTTTCGGCCAGCCTTGCAGGCTTCCATTCAGAGGCCAGCCTGCCCCAGACCTGATGTCTCAGTTCCATGTCCACCTGGACGGAATCCACACCCATCAGACTTACACCCCTGAGGATGAACGGGAAGACATTCATATTAAGGTCCATAGACCCAACAAGTCCGCAGCAGGTTACTACTCCTCCGTAAATGGTGGCTTTTATTGCCGCAGCCAGGATATCACCGCCAACCACATCTACAACACCAGCCCATCGCTCCTTGAGCATGGGCTTATCCGATCCTTCCAGTACCTCTTCCCTGCCCATAATTTCAGCCGCACCAAGTGATTTGAGAAATCCGGCCTGATCTGGCTTTCCGGTAACGGCCACCACCCTGTATCCAGAGCCTGCAAGGATAGATACCGCGATGCTGCCCACTCCTCCTGTAGCACCAGTGACAAGGATCTCACCGTCTTCCGGAGTGACACCTCCCTGTTCCAGCTTCAGAACACTTAGGGCTGCAGTAAATCCTGCTGTACCCAGAGCCATACTCTCCTTGAGAGCAAGCCCGTCAGGGAGCCTTAATGCCCACGCGGATGGAATGCGGATGTATTGTCCGAAACCCCCCGGTGTGTTCATCCCCAGATCGTATCCTGTAACTATGACTTCTTCACCAGCAACAAAATCACCTGACTCACACTCCACAACTTCACCTGCAGCATCTATCCCGGGAGTGTGGGGGAAATTCCTGGTTACACCACGATTGCCGCTGGCTGAAAGCGCATCCTTGTAGTTCAGGGATGAAAATCTTACCTTGATCAGAAGATCCCCATCAGGCAGGTCCTCGATGTTTTTCTCAGTTACCTTCCGGGAAAAGTTTTTTGGTTCAGTTTCCTCAACAAGCAAGCATTTATAAGTCTGGTTCGACATTGTCGTTCCTCCATACTTGATATAGTCGTAAAAAGTCCATCCGTGGCTTTTTACTCCGAGGAAAGCGAAAAATGTCATTTTCACTTTCCTCCCAAATCAATAGCTTGCGGTGCAAGTTATTGATTTGGGCGCCCCTAAATGGGCGCGTTGATGACTTTTTCGAAGTCATCAACCTTCGTTTATTACACAAGTATAATCGGGTCTTAGAATTAAGTATCCTCCCGGCGCTTTTTCCAAAAAGTTGTTATAAGAACCGCCAGGCCCGCAACGATGAGAAGGATTGGAACCAGCGGTAACTTGGCCTCGAACAGGCTCCAGATGCCGGAGAGAAAAAAGACAAGGCCCACAACAACCCAGAAGCTCTCGATTTTCAGGTCCCAGAACTTTCTGGTCGCCTGCACTCCCAGGGTAATGACACCTATTCCCAGAAGGGCGATACCTGACCCGAGATCCATGAGCATGACCGTGCCTATCCAGACAAAAAACAGGCCCCAGCCCACACCATCGAGCTTTCTGTCATGGTCACTTTTCTGTGCCCTGCGTTCCTTTTTCCTCTGCTTCCTGATCTCTTTCCTGCTCTGTTCCGTCATTACCAACTCCTGACATTGAAAGGGTCGCGAAAAGTTCGTTCATGGCTTATTACTCAGCGGAAAACGAAAACTGTCATTTTAGCTCTCATCCTGGATGTTTTTCAAGCTCAAGGCTGTACCAGTATATAACATCGCGAAAATCCAATTCTATCGCTTCCAGGTATTCAACAAGCTTTCGGTTATCACCACCTGACAGCATGAGGGCACTGTAACGCGCATTCTCCAGGTTGATTTTCGATACGTCCGGGCTGCACATTAACACGAGGGCCTTTATTTCCCTGTGTTTGTCCTCTGTATATTGAGCCTCTATGGCCAATGTTATCCTCTCAGAGAGGTCTTCATGTGCCATCAGATGATTTTCAGAACTATCTTTCCCCTGACGTGGTGAGTCTCGCTAAGCTCGTGAGCCCTGCCTGCTTCTTCCAGAGACAGCACCTCAGTTACATTTGTCCTTACTGTGCCGTCGTCGATGAGCCGCGCGATCTCGGCGAGCTGCGCCGAATCAGGCTGAACGAAGACAGGTACTCCTCTTGCGCCGTGTTCCTTGGCTTTTTCCGCATCTGGCGGCCCCAAGGCTGAAACCAGGATGCCACCCTTCCTGAGAACCTTCCACGACCTGTCCTGAACCTCACCGCTCATTGTATCAAGTACAAGGTCTACATCTGCAACCTCGTCCTCAAAGGGAGTTACTGAATAATCTATCACCTCGTCGGCTCCCAACTCCAGAAGGTAGTCCCTGTTCTTTGCAGATGCCGTTCCAATGACATAAGCGCCCCTGTTCTGAGCAAACTGGACGGCAAAGCTGCCCACCCCCCCTGCTGCTGCGTGTACGAGGACCCTCTGTCCCTTCTCGAGGCCTCCCATATCGAAGAGAGCCTGCCACGCAGTCAGGCCAGCCAGCGGTACAGAAGCAGCCTGGATATGATCAACACTCCGGGGTTTCATCGCAACTATCCCCGCCTTCACTGCTATGTACTCTGCACAGGAACCGTCTCTCGTAATATCGGACAGGGCATAGACCTCATCTCCCGGGTTAAGGTCGGCCACAGAAGACCCCGTCTCTTCCACTACTCCCGAAAAGTCCCACCCCGGGATTATGGGCAGCTTAATGGGGAGCATGTCCTCCAGATAGCCTGCCCGTACCTTCCAATCAATGGGGTTAACTGCCGCGGCATAAACCTTGACAAGAACCTCGTCATCGGTGATCCCGGGGCGAGGAGCATCCTCGAGAACCAGCGCATCGGGCCCACCGTACTTGTGTATCCTTATGGCTTTCATCGTCTCCATGGCAACTCTCCGATTTTATGGTTTGATTACTTATTATGACCTTCTCATCATTATGCTGATTATGTAATTGTAGCAGAATTTCCCTGCTCCAAAGGGAGTGAACCGGCAATAAAAACGCCCATTGAGGGGCGCCCAAATCAATAACTTACACCGCAAGTCACGCCCGTTGGTAGCGCCCGGATCAA
>DAOVVW010000253.1 GCA_030636965.1 Pseudomonadota bacterium
CGACTCCCGCAACCTTCGCCGGTACAGCATTCATGAGGACTGATGACGGATATGCGGCTGTTCCGCCCGGAACATAGATGCCTGCCTTTTCAACAGGAGTGATCTTCTGGCCAAGCTCAATACCTGGGCCGGCCTCATAGGTCCAGCTTGTTTCCACCTGCCGGGTGTGAAACTCCTCAATGGACCCGGCAGCATCTTTAATAAGCTCCCTGTCATCTTCCGGTAGATCATCCAGGGCTTTTTCCACAATGTCCGATGATATCTCTACGCCCACCTCGGCAAGATCCACATTATCGTAACGCAAGGTGTACTCAAAAAGGGCTTCATCACCTCGGTTCCTCACGTCCTCGACGATCCGCGAAACCCTCTCCATTATGTCCTCTGGAACTGCCTCGCCCCTGTTTGCCAGGAGCTCTATATCTGTCGCGTATCCCTGATCCTGGTAGGTGACTTTCTTCATGATTTTACACCAACAGCTTTTTCCATTGCTTCGATAAGGGGCACAACACTTTCAGACCTGACCTTCAAGCTGGCCCTGTTCACAACGAGCTTTGCAGTAACGTGCATGATCTCGTCAGACTCAACCAGGTTGTTCTGCTTTAGTGTCTCGCCGGTTGAAACAAGATCGACTATCCTTTCGGCCAGGCCCACGGAAGGAGCGAGCTCAATAGAACCATGCAGCGGGATCACCTCCACCTGCTCGCCCCTGGAGGCAAAATAGGCAGCGGATATATTAGGGTATTTTGTTGCTACCCTTGCCTGGCCCCATCCCGTCGGATCTTCCCTTCTGGCAGAGGCCGGCTCAGCTACAACGATTCTACAATACCCGAAGCCAAGATCGATGGGCTCAAGAAGGTCTTTTCCCGCCTCCACAAGCACATCCTTGCCAACGATTCCCATGTCGGCAGCGCCATACTTCACGTAAGCAGGCACATCCTTGTCGCGCACAACAAGGAATCGTATTGAACCGTCCACGCTGGGGAAAACCAGCTTTCGGGAAGTATCCACATCTTCAGCAACAGATACACCCATGCGCCCGAAAAGATCCATGCAGTCTTTAAAGAGCCTTCCCTTGGGTACGGCTATTGTTATCGCATCCTTATCCACTGGCACTCCATATCCGCGCTCCCAGTGAAGAAAATTTATCCACCATTGACTCGTACCCTCTTTCCAGGTGATAGATCCTTGATATCTCCGTCACCCCATCACCGGCTGCAAGGCCTGCCAGGACAAGGGATGCGCTGGCTCTCAGGTCAGTAGCCATAACCTGGGCGCCAAAAAGCTTATCGACACCCCTGATCACCGCTTTTCTTTCTGAAAGAGTGATATCCGCCCCCATTCTGCACAGCTCCGGCACATGCATGAAGCGCTGCTCGAAGATGGACTCCGTTATCGTGCAGAGACCTTCTGAAAGGGCCATTAAGACCATGAACTGGGCCTGCATATCAGTTGGAAATCCCGGATACGGGTCTGTCCTCACATCCACGGCGCCCACGGAATTATCGCCTACCGCTCTCAGCCAGTCCTCGCCTTCCTCGATCCTGATATTTGCCTTTTCCAGCCTCTCGATGAGCGCCCTGATGTGTGCCGGCACACATCCACTCACCTTCACGTCACCGCCTGTTACGCCTGCGGCAATTAAATATGTTCCCGTTTCTATCCTGTCCGGCATCACCCTGTAATTAACAGGCGAAAGCGAAGTAGTTCCCTCGATGGTGATGATCCCCGTCCCGGCCCCGGAGATCTTTGCTCCCATTTTATTAAGGGCCTCTGCAAGATCAATAACCTCCGGTTCCCTTGCGGCATTGATCAGGCTTGTAGTGCCGTCAGCCAGAACCGCGGCCATCATCAGGTTCTCAGTCCCGGTTACTGTGGGAGCCTCAAAGACAATCTCAGCACCCACCAGGCCGTCTGATTCCACTACAACATAGCCGTGATCCAGCGTCACACGAGCACCCATGGCCTCCAGTCCGTCAAGGTGTCTGTTGATCGGGCGGGCACCTATCGCACAACCCCCTGGCTGGGAAACTTTGGCCCTGCCGAAGCGGGCAAGAAGCGGACCCAGAACAAGAACCGAAGCTCTCATTGTTTTTACAAGCTCATATGGGGCTTCCCAGCCATCTGCATGTGAGGAATCCAGGATAAGCCCTTGTTCCTTCTCGCACCTGACACCTAAATGTTCAAGTAGCGCGATCATGGTTTTCACATCCACAAGGTCGGGTATATTCTCAAGAACCAGCTCTCCTGGTGCCAGCAGTGAGGCTGCCATCAGGGGCAGAGCGGCGTTTTTAGCCCCGCTGGCCTGCACTTCTCCCCTTACAGGCATTCCTCCCTCGATGATTATCCTTTCAGGCATCCCGGAGCGTCCCCTTAACTACCCTCTGTATGTCGGCAAGGTCCGGAACAATTTTAACATCACTATAACCGTGCAGCTCAAAAAGCTCTGCCACTTCCAGATGCTGGCCGAACCCTACCTCAACCATCAACACTCCACCGGGACGAAGCATTTTCACGCCCTGATCGATTATTACATGGTGAAACTCGGTTCCCAGGGGGCCCGCCACCAAAGCCTGAACAGGCTCCGCGATCCTTACTTCAGGAGGAAGGATACCGTATTCATCCATGGGAATGTAGGGCGGATTGGAAACTACCAGATCGAACTTTCCAGCTTCAATAGCACTCGCCATGTCAGACACAACAAAAATTATTCTGTCATCTACCCTGTGACTCCTTGCGTTTTCCCGGGCAACGTCAACAGCTCTGCGGTTTATATCAACTGCCACGAACACTGCCGATTCATTCAGCACCGCCAGGGTTACAGCTACGGCACCGGATCCTGTGCCCACATCAGCAACCAGCTGGTCTTGCCCGCAGCCTTTGAGGAAAGAGTCCGCCTCCTTGACGAGGATCTCGGTCTCCGGCCTTGGAGTTAGAACATCTCCGTTAACCATCATATCCAGGGAATAGAATTCCTTGTGTCCAAGGATAATGCTGACCGGCTCTCTATTGCACCGACGACCAACCAGA
>DAOVVW010000155.1 GCA_030636965.1 Pseudomonadota bacterium
TAACTGTATCGGGATAACTACGCAGGACTTCGTTAAATGTCATATCCTTGGTAATTTTTCCCATTCTGTCCATCCTTTTTTTGTCGATAAAATGGCCGATATTATTAAGTATTTTAGATCGGCCACTTACCTCTCCGGTCCAACGTTCAATGTCCAATGTCCAACGTGAACCAAAACCGATAAATTCTACTATTTAGTTTCCGATTTCTAATTTCCAATATCTAATTTCCAATCTCCAATGCTCTAATGCTCTAACCCAACCATTTCTTTCTCTGTGTCCTCTGCTTGCCGGGTCGTAGCCTTGGCGAAGACTGGTGGCTCTGTGGTAAAAACCCAATCTCGAATTTCGAATCTCGAATTTCGATTTTCGAACTTGCAATATTTCATGGATTATGTTAGCAATCCAAGTCCTTAACCGCAAGGCAAAACGCCCCTGAAGCAGGCAAATATAAAGGAGTTTACCATGTCCAGGACATGTGAGATATGCGGAAAGAAGCCCATAGTTGGAAACAACGTCAGCCACGCAAAAAACAGGACGAAGAGGAGATTCCTCCCCAACCTCCAGACCGTCAGGATCCAGGAGCCCAACGGCAGGGTGCGGAAGGCCACTATCTGTACCCGGTGTATTCGTACTGGAAATTTTGAGAAAGCGGTTTAAGTACAGGAGTCAGAATCCAGAATTCAGTAGTCAGAATTTAAAAGTCGGCCACGCTGAAGCACGGCCGACTTTTTTTGTTCCTACTGGCTCTTTTGATTACTGTGACTATCTATAGCTCGATTCACACCATGATTCAACTTCACAGAAACACTTCAATTTCGACTTAGCACTTCGGCAGGCAAATCCACATCCAGTTCCATAAATTCTGGATTCTGACTCCTGAATTCTGACTTCTGCCCCAAAAACCCCCTCACAAGCCCAGAGAGCGACTCTGTATCAATTCTATTGCCACTTTAGGGGTAAATGTATTCTAATCGAAAAAATCTGGCTCACGGGATTTTTGGGGCACAACTCCCGCGATAGCGGCCATCTCTATCATGGCGCCCATTGGGAGCCCGGAAACCTCCACTGTGACCCTTGCCGGGGGATCTTCCGGAAATACACCAGACAGGTATTCATTGACTTTCGGGAAGTCGTTAAGGTCCACGAGAAACACATCCAGCCTGAGGACCTGATCGAGCCCTGACCCGGCCGCCTCCAGAACAGCTTTCAGGTTATCTATGACCCTTTTGGCCTGAGTCTCTATTGATCCCTCTACCAACTGTCCCGACTCAGGATCCAGGGGTGTCTGCCCTGCGGCAAACAGAAGATCGCCGTGGATAATGGCCTGGCTGTAAGGGCCTATGGCCTTTGGGGCCCTCTCCGTATGTATAACTTTCCTTGTCATTGGTGACTCCATTGTAACTGTATGTCGGTTTATAAAGTACCCGTGGCCCCGTCCAATGTCCAACGTTGATAAATGCAGATATCAGAATCCAGAAGCCAGAATTCTGAATACTGACTCCTGACAACTGAATTCTGTTACAACCCTCCTGCCTGTTGTAGTCCAATCAAACACGTTGGTCATTGGACGTTGGTCGTTGGACACGGTCGTCTCGCAACGCGAGACAATCAATTCACTATCATCCTCTCCACAGCTATGACTCCCTTCACATTGGCGAGCCCCTTCAGCAATTCCTGGAGCTGCTTAAGGTCTTCCACCTCCACGTCGAAGGTGTTGACCGCTGTCAGATCCGATGTTGTTCTGATATCGGCGTGGGAGATGTTGATGTTGCGCGCTGAGATGATAGCCGTCATCTCGGCCAGGAGCCCCTTTACGTCCTCAGATGTAACCTTGATCCTGACAGTCCTTGGAACCTTCTTCTTCGTGTCCCAGTTGATCTTGACCAGCCTGTCCTGGTCGTAACGGTCTGCCTCTGTATTGGGACATTCGGTTGTGTGAACTGAGATTCCTCTGCCCCTGGTGATGATCCCCACAACTTCATCCCCCGGGAGAGGATTGCAGCACTGGGCAAATCGCACCATTACATCGTCTACCCCGTCGATAACGATACCATCCTTGGCACTCCGGGGCCTGATCCTCTTGGTGATCTTTACCTCTTCAGCAGGGTCTTTGCCCTCTGCCATCTCCTCAGGGTACACCCTGGAAAGAACCTGTTTTGCGGAGTACTTTCCGTAGCCCACAGTGGCAACAAGATCCTCCACCTTATGGAAACCGAATGCGGAAGCAGTAGCCTGGAAGGCCTTCGTTTTCAGTGCCCGTTTAACAGTCTTTCCTATTTTCCTGAGTTCGCGATCCAGAAGTTCCTCGCCGATTTTCTTGCTTCTTTCCTTTTCCTCACGCTTGATAAAATTGCGTATCTTTGCCTTGGCGCTGTTCGTAACCACCATCTTGAGCCAATCTTTACTCGGCTTGTGCCCTTTGGATGTGATTATTTCCACCATATCGCCGTTTTTCAGTTTGTACTTGAGGGGTACTATTCTCCCGTTGATCTTCGCCCCTACACACCAGTGGCCCACATCAGTGTGAATACTGTAGGCAAAATCGATAGGGGTAGCACCACGAGGGAACGCGCGGACGTCACCGTTGGGGGTGAATACGTAAACCTCCTCCGCAAAAAGGTCTGTCCTGACAGTCTCCATGAGTTCTCGGGGATCCTGGACGTCTTTTAACTCTTCCAGAATCTGCTTGAACCACGTGAAGCGCTTGATCTCCTGCTCGGGGAGTGGCTCCTTGCCCCCTTTGTAGTGCCAGTGGGCGGCGATTCCATCCTCGGCGGTGTAGTGCATATCCCAGGACCTTATCTGAACCTCCATTTGCTCCTTGAAGGGACCTATGACTGTTGTGTGAATAGACTGGTACCGATTCGCCTTGGGAAAACCTATATAATCCTTTAAACGGCCCGGGATGGGCTTGAACATGGAGTGGATAATACCCAGAATTTCGTAACATTCCCGAACGTTGCTCACAATAATCCTGAAAGCGATCTGGTCGAATATTTGTTCAAAGGGCAGCTCCTGGAACTTCATTTTGTTGTAAAGGCTGTACAGGTGTTTTGTCCTGCCTGTCACCTCACCCTTGATCCCATGTTCCATCAGGGCCTTTCTCAGGACTTTGATAACTTTCTTTATGTATGTTTCATACTCCTTTTTGCCAGCCTTGACTTTTTCCTGAAGGGATATGAAAGCCTCGGGATATATATATTTAAAGGCAAGATCCTCCAGTTCGGACTGCATCCAGGAGATCCCAAGGCGATTGGCCAGAGGAGCATAGATGTCCATGGTCTCTTTGGCGATCTTCATCTGTTTTTCAGGTTTCAGGTAACCGAGGGTCCTCATATTGTGCAGCCGGTCGGCAAGCTTGACCATGATCACCCTGATATCCCGGGCCATGGATATTATCATCAGCCGCAGGTTCTCCGCCTGGTGTTCCTCACCGCTCTCGAAATCAAGGCGGCTGATCTTGGTGAGACTCTCCACCAGAAAACCAACCTCCTCGCCGAACTGTTTCTCCAGATCCTCCCTTGTAACGTCGGTGTCCTCCACGGTATCGTGGAGCAGACCTACCAGGATGGTTGTGACGTCCATCTTCATCTCGGAAAGGATCATGGCCACGTCCAGAGGGTGGATCAGGTAGGGCTCTCCGGACTGACGAACGTGCCCGGCATGAGCTTTTGCTGAATACACATACGCACGATTGATCTGCTCAAGGTCGGCATTGGGATTGTAGCTTTTGACCTTCTCGAGTATGTCGCCTAATCTGACCATATTTCCAGTAAACAGAGTCCTGTTATGTTTTTTTGTTACGGTCGTAAAAAGTCCGTGAGCGGCTTTTTGCTCCACGGATCAAAGTCTTGATGCGCAAGCCGTCGATCCGGGCGCCCACGCTCGGGCGCTATGGTAATTATCAATGACTCAAGGTTTATGTCATTGATTCGGGCACTCCTAATGGGCGCGAGGGAAAAAATCCCCGAACTACACTCATGAGTCGGGGATCTGAAGCATACAGGTAATGACGGTGCTCGGTCAGGAACCGGATTTACCACCAGGAGAAGCTGTGGACAAAGTCACGTCATCTTCAACCTTCTCCTCCTCAGCTTCTGCCAGCAGTGCCCTTTCCCGAACGAGCCGCCTTGCCACCCTTA
>DAOVVW010000184.1 GCA_030636965.1 Pseudomonadota bacterium
CCTTGGGGTATTCATGATCATGCTGATCCTGAGATTGATGGATGAGCTCAAAGACAGGGAAACTGACCTGGAACTTTTCTCACACCGCCCCCTGCCATCAGGGAGAGTCAAAGAAAAAGATATAATTTTCAGCCTGGCGGGAACGGTTTTCTGTTATATCGCTGTCAATTTCCTCTCTTTTGAAACCCTCTGGGTGGCTCTGGTAGTGCTTGCATATGCATTCCTGATGTTCAGGTATTTTTTCATTCCACGGATATTAAAGAGATATCTCCTTCTTAATCTGGCCACTCACAACCCGATCATCCCTGTCATGCTCTTTTACATCCTGGCCCTGTACACAACCGAACAGGGACTTGGACTCAAAGATCTGTCATGGAGCTACGTCCTGGTTTTAGTAGTCATGTACTGGGCGATGTTCTTCGCCTGGGAGGTCTCCAGAAAGATCAGGTCGGCGGAAGAAGAGGACGCCTACATGACCTACTCGAGGATCTTCAGTCCCGCTGGAGCAGTAGGGTTGGCTGCAGGTGCCCAGACAGTCACGCTGGCAGCCGGGTTTTTTATCTTTTCCACAATGTCCATGTCAGTGTTTTTTCTTCTCATAATGCTGGCCGGGTACTTCATTACAATGAGCGGCTATTTGCGCTTCATAGTCAATCCGAACCGAACCACGTCTGATCTTGGGCCCGTCGCGGAAAGATATATCGTGATAGTCATCGCGGCATCCGTACTTGGTCACGCCCTGACAATGTGACGGGAGGACTAAAATGCTGACCACTTATACAAAAATCATCACATGCGAAACCCCGGCAGGAAAGATCAGTTCCCGGGAAGTTGGGGGTAAGGCTTTTAACCTCTTTAAGTTGCGCAGTTTCGGCTTCCCGGTGCCGGACTGGTTCGTCCTGTCTGCCGGGATCTTCGATGAATTCATCATGGCAGTGGAAGAGGATATCGAGGATCTACTTTCACGTATCGACAGCAGCGATGCCGAATCATTTGACAGGGCATCTTCACAGATAGGAGAGCTTATATTATCAGCAGAGCTGCCTGACGAAATTGCACTGGACATACTCAACCAGATTACCGAATCCCTGGATGGCGGACCTCTTCTTTCCATTCGTTCTTCTGTCATAGGCGAGGACTCTTTACAGGACTCCTTTGCCGGACAGATGGATTCCTTCCTGAATGTCCGCCAGGAAGATGTACTAAAAGCTGTGAGAAAAGTGTGGGCCTCGGCCTTTTCGGCAAGGTCCCTTGTTTACAGGGACAGTAAGAATATCAGCCTTTCCGGTATTTCCGCCGCCGTCATTATCCAGAAGATGCTTCAACCGGAAACTTCTGGTGTTCTCTTTACAAGGGAGCCTGAGACTTCTGCCTGTCAGTGTCACATATCGGCGGCTTACGGTCTTGGTGAAGGAGTAGTTTCAGACAGGGTCATCACCGACACTTACAGCCTTGTCTGGGACTCTGCTGAAATTACAAAGGATGTGGCCCAAAAGGACCTGAGAATTGTACTGGACAGGAAAAAACAAAGTGGAATCCGGGCAGAGGCTCTACCCGCTGATCTGAAAGATCGGCAGGTCCTGACAGACGAGCGCATCCGTGAGCTCTGCAATACGGGGATCAGGATAGAGAGAAGTTTCGGTTCTCCCCAGGATATTGAATGGGCATGCTGCGGGGATGGGAAGCTGTACATCCTGCAGTCCAGGCCAATAACTTTCAACGACCGCAAAGAGAAAACCGGGCAGTGCAGGATATGGGACAACTCCAACATCGTGGAATCCTATCCCGGCCTGACGCTCCCACTCACTTTCTCCTTCATCCGCAAGGGCTACGAACTGAGCTTCCGAAGGGCAATACAGGGCCTGGTGATCAACAAGAACGCCCTTAACGGTATCCTCCCGATCTTCAGTAATATGCTGGGCCTGATAGACGGCCGTGTCTACTACAACCTCCTGAACTGGTACAAAATGCTTTCCTTCCTTCCCGGTTTTGCCAGTCACAAGGGATCGTGGGATCAGATGATCGGCATCCAGGAGGAACTGGCATATCCTCAAAGCAGGCTTTCTGCTATCAACCGGGCCTATTCCTGCTTGAAGATCGTTTTCGTGCTTCTCACCGTTAAGAAGCTTGGCAGGAAATTTGGCTCATTCTTTTCATCCACATACAGTCGCATAAGGGATATTGACTTTACCAAAGCCGATGCACAGGACCTTGAGCAGATCTTTGACGAGCTTGGTCAAAGATTCGCGGCGAAGTGGCACCTTACTCTTTTTAACGATTTCGCCGCGATGAAGTACTTCGATTGGCTAAAAAAGTTCACCTCAAAATGGGGACCATCAGATCGTCCCAATATACACAACGACCTGCTGTGTGGAGTGCGCGGGGTGGAAAGCATCGAACCTCTTTACGCCCTTGTGCGCCTCGCCGAGAAAGTAAGATCACAGGATACTTTCCTGCAGCTGTTTGACAAGGGGACAAACCAGACAATATGGAACCGGATCCAGAGGGAAACCAGCTTCAGTGAACTAAAGTCATCTTTTAACAACTATCTTGCGGAATATGGAGACCGGTCCTTAGAGGACCTGAAGCTGGAAAAAGCTGGATACCGTGAAGAACCCGATCTCCTGGTGGGGTTGGTAAAAAACTACTACCAGTCCAGCATAAGTGTTGAGGAGATGAGAAGGCGGGAGTCCGAGGTTTGTCAGACAGCCGAGAGAATCATGAGGCTCAACCTGAAAAACCCGATAAAGAAGTGGATCTACTTCTTCATTTTAAACAATACGCGTTATGCCATTGCCAACAGGGAGAATATGCGTTTTGCAAGAAGCCGGTTCTACGGAATAATCAGACAGATCTTCCGCAGGATGGGCGAGCTATTTGAAAGCAAGACGCTTCTGGAATCCAGCCAGGATATTTTCTACCTCACGGTTGATGAAGTCTTCGGTACTGCCCATGCATCCAATGTCACCAGGGACTTGAAGTCCACTGTCAGGATCCGAAAATCAGAATACCAATCCTTCGAAAGCAGATCACCGGATGAAAGGATCATCACAACAGGCATTCCCCACCTGGGCCTGCTTTACGCGTCCGAGGAGATTGAAGGGTCGGGCAAGGTTCTTTCCGGAATAGGATGTTCTTCAGGGATCGCCGAGGGAACAGCCAGGGTCGGCTTCGATCCGGGTGCGGTCGACTCTGACGGGAAATACATCCTGGTGGCCAAATCAACTGATCCGGGCTGGGTATTTCTCATGATCTCATCGGCGGGAATAGTAGCCGAGAAGGGAAGCGTTCTCTCCCACACGGCCATCATCGGGCGAGAGTTGGGTGTTCCCACTATCGTGGGGGTCAAAAGCGCGACTAGTCTCATCAAGGACGGATCGCAGATCTACATGGATGGGGCCAAAGGAGAGATAAGATGTCTGTAAAGGAATTTACATTTGAAGCCGGACTTATGAACGACTTCTTTGATTTCGGTTACGAAATATACAGAGGGGACGACAATTGGATCCCTCCAATGAGACACGTTCTGAAATCCCAGTTCAATGAGGACTTTAATTTTTATCGAAAACCGGGGAACTGTCACAGAAAGTTTGTTGCTATCGCAGATGGAAAAGTGAGCGGACGTATTGCCGCCATGGTCAATAGTGACCTGAGGCATCCAGATGGTGGGCAGGTGGGGACTGTGGGCTTCTTCGAATGCGTAAACGATTTTTGGGTAGCTCAGGATCTCATTGGTACCGCTGTCAAGTGGCTATACGAAAAGATGAATAGATCGCATTTCAGGGTTCCATTGAATTTTGACTGCTGTCAGAGCTAC
>DAOVVW010000197.1 GCA_030636965.1 Pseudomonadota bacterium
CGACGCATACCTTGCTGTCAGGTGCGCAGGTGCGGCCAGGGTGGACTGCATGGGAAATGAAGAGTACTTTTCGGTGATCGAAATAAACACAATACCAGGTATGACAGCCACCAGTCTGCTGCCGATGTCGGCAAATGCGATGGGGTTTGATTTTGAGTCGCTGGTTATGGAGATACTTAAGAGCGCTGGAGAGGGAAGCCGTTGAGAGGCAGAAAAAAAAGCAAGGCAACTGCCAAACGCGCAACTGCCAGAAAAGGTGCTCAGGCAAAGAAGAGCAGGAAGAAAATATCCCGTTCCGCAAATATCCGCCTTTGGTGGGTTGCCAGAGGGTTGTTGGCGGGAATCGGAGTAGTGGCTGCCGTCCTGGCCCTGGTGTATGGGGCGGACAAAGTTATGAAGCTACCATCACTTTCGGTCAAGAACGTGAAGATAACAGGGTATAGCGAGATTAAGCCCGAACAGGTAGTCAAGATCAGCGGTATCAGGACCGGCGAGCCTCTCTTGAAGGTAGATCTGGATAAAGTCCGAAAAAGAGTGGCCAGCCATCCAAAGATCTCAGATGCCGTTGTGGGGAGGGAATTGCCCGACACCGTACATATAGATATCAGCGAGAGGAAACCCGAGGCGATCATCATGGATAGAAGCTTTTTCACCGTGGATAGTGAAGGTGTTGTGCTGGCCAAAAGCAAGCGTTATCCGGGGACTTTTCCAATCATTACTGGAGTCAGGGGACCATGGAAATTTGGCGAGAGGATAGATGATGCGCTTCCCGGGCTGCTCGTTCTCAGGGCACTTGCCGAATGTTCCCTCCCGGAGGTGCAGAAAATATCCGAGGTAAGGCTCAAGCGGGACGGAAGAGTGATCGTGTCTCTGATGGAAAGGGGAACAGTACTCATAATGACTCCCGGTGGGTTGGAAAATGAAGTCAAGCGCCTGGTGAAGATGGTTGAGTCAGGCAACTTCGATTCAAGTGCTGCCGGATATGATCTCCGGTTCAGCGGAAGGGTAGTTAAACTGCCTGGAAGAGATGAGACCACCCGGAAATTGAATAATTCATCGGGTGCAGGAGGGTCTGCTAATGGCCAAGGTTAAAGAGCAAATTGTCGTAGGGCTGGATATCGGTACAACCAAGATCTGCGCTATTGTAGCCGCCGTAAATGACGGGGAGCAGGTAGATATCATCGGTGTTGGCACGACTCCGTCCAAAGGGTTGCGCAAGGGTGTGGTGATAAACATAGACACGACCGTGGATTCAATAAAAAAGGCAGTGGAAGAAGCGGAACTGATGGCGGGGGTTCCTATCCAGGGTGTCTATGCGGGAATTGCCGGAGGGCATATCAAAGGGTTTAACAGCCATGGAGTCGTTGCGGTCAAATCACGGGAGGTAACCAAAAAAGACGTTGAGAGGGTTATCGAAGCGGCCCAGGCAGTGGCGATGCCCCTTGATCGAGAAGTCATACACATATTGAAGCAGGAGTTCATAGTTGATGATCAGGATGAGATCACCGACCCCCTGGGCATGTCAGGGGTGCGTTTGGAAGCGAAAGTCCACATTGTGACGGGTGCAGTAACCTCGGCGCAGAATGTCATCAAATGCTGCAACAGGGCGGGACTGGATGTGCTCGATATAGTCCTTGAGCCGCTGGCATCCAGCGTCGCTGTTCTCACGGAGGAGGAAAGGGACCTGGGAGTGGCCCTTGTTGATATCGGAGGTGGAACCACAGATATAGCGATATTCAGAGGCGGTACCATCAAACACTCTGCCGTCCTGGCTCTGGGCGGGAACAACCTCAACAACGACATCGCCTATGGCCTCAGGACCCCGGCTTCGGCGGCAGACAAGATAAAAAGACAGTTTGGATGTGCCCTTTCCGAGATGGTGGAGAAGGGGGACGAAGTAGAGGTCATCAGTGTCGGGGGACACAAGCCGAAACAGATCTCCAGAAAATACCTTGCGGATATCATTGAGCCCAGGGTGGAGGAGATCTTCAGTCTGATCAACCAGGAGATCCTGAGGTCTGGGCAGGAAGACAGGGTTGCTTCGGGAGTTGTCCTCACAGGTGGCACGGTGATCATGAACGGGATGCCGGAGCTGGCCGAACAGGTCTTTGACCTGCCGGTGAGGCGTGGTTACCCACAGGATATCGGCGGCCTGGTCGATATAGTTAACAGCCCCATGTTCGCTACAGCTGTAGGGCTCGTCAAATTCGCCTCTGAACACAGGGGTGAAGGCAGTTTTGGGACAAACGAATCCAGGATCTTCGACAGGATTCTGTATACGATGAAAGGATGGCTAAAAGAGTTTTTCTAGAATCCGCAGCGAGGGGAAGCTGCGGAAATCAAGGGAGGTGGCGTGATGTTCGAATTCGTAGATGAAAACCGTGACCTCAGGGCCAGGATCAAGGTAATTGGAGTCGGCGGAGGCGGCGGCAATGCTATCAATAACATGATAGAGTCCCGCTTGAAGAACGTTGAGTTTGTTTCAGCCAACACTGATGCTCAGGCCCTGAAGATCTCTCTTGCTCCCACCAAGATACAGATGGGTGTAGATGTAACCCATGGTCTTGGTGCCGGAGCGGATCCGGATATTGGACGAAAAGCCGGTGAGGAGAGCGAAGAGTTGCTGAGGGAGACCATGGCTTCGGCGGATATGGTGTTCGTGACTGCCGGCATGGGCGGTGGTACGGGAACGGGGGGAGCCCCGGTTGTGGCCCGTATTGCCAAGGAGATAGGAGCCCTCACCGTAGGTGTCGTTACGAAGCCCTTTGACTTCGAGGGCAAGGTGAGAATGAAGAACGCCGAGGTCGGGCTGGAGGAACTCAAAAAGTGTGTTGACACACTGATAATCATTCCCAACGACAGGGTGTTTTCCGTCATCAAGCATGGCGCACCCGCATCTGATGCGTTCCAGATAGTAGATGATGTACTGCACAGCGCCGTCAAGGGTATCTCTGACCTGATCACAAAACCCGGCAAGATCAACCTGGATTTTGCTGACGTCAAGAGGGTGATGGAGGGCCGGGGTCGTGCCTTGATGGGTACGGGTATAGCCAGCGGCGATGATCGGGCTATCGAGGCTGCTCAGACCGCCATTTCCAGCCCTCTTCTGGAGGATAACAGCATAGATGGGTCGATGGGTGTTCTTATTAACATCACAGCCGATTCCAGCGTGGGAATGGCCGAACTGCAGCAGGCTTCTACGGTCATTCAGAACGCTGTACACGAGAGCGCCGAGATCATCTTCGGATGGGTTGAAGATGATACGATGATCGACAGAATGATGGTAACAGTGATCGCCACGGGATTCGGCAAAGAAGGTGAAAAGGAGAGTTTGGATACCCTGCCTCCATGGAAAGGCCAGTTCGGGGATGATGACGTCCCCGCATTTGTTCGCAAAAGCGGCAGCGAGCAGTCCAGCGAGCAGTCCAAGGAGAAGACAAGGCGGCCTGCCATAACTCTAATAGAGGATGAGGAGGAGTTTGAAGTCCCGGCATTTCTCAGGCGCCAGGCGGACTGATTGAGTGTATGAGAGGAACCCGAAAGATGAGACCTGGATCTGCCCACCCCCCGGACGGGGCGGCAGGCTGCGAGTCGCCGTCGCGTATCCCAACACCTATTGGGTGGGGATGTCCAACCTGGGCTTCCAGGCAATTCTGAGGGCCTTTCTTGAG
>DAOVVW010000199.1 GCA_030636965.1 Pseudomonadota bacterium
CGTGTGTTCCGATATCCGCATACCAGTCTCCTCCCCGCAGCATGATCTGGGGAACGCTAGCCAGCGTCTCGACATTGTTAACCACAGTGGGGAGATTCAGGTAGCCGGAGTTGACTGGAAACGGAGGCCGGATCCGCGACTGCCCCCGCTTTCCCTCCAGAGATTCGATCAGCGCAGTCTCTTCCCCGCATATGTATGCACCTGCGCCCTTGTGAACGATGATGGTAAAATCAAAACCCGAGTTCAGGATGTTCTTTCCCAGGAAGGACCTTGCCTCGGCATCCGCAATGGCCTTTTCCAGGATCCTGGCACCGTCTGGATACTCGCCGCGAATGTAGATAAACCCTCTCTCGGCCCCTACAGCGTAGCCCGCTATTGCCATGCCTTCGAGCAGGGCATGAGGATCCTTTTCGATTATAACCCTGTCCTTGAATGTTCCCGGCTCTCCCTCATCTGCGTTTGCTATTACGCTTTTTGGCCGACTCGTGTCCCTTGAAGCAAAATCCCACTTCATTCCCGCCGGGAACCCTGCACCGCCACGCCCTCTGATGCGTGAGGCCTTAACCTCTTCAACCACATCTTCAGGCAGCATCTCGTTCAGGGCTTTGGGCAGGGCCAGATAGCCCTCATTATAGATATAGGAATCGATATTGGCCGGATTGGGCCGGTGAATATTTCTAGTAAGGATCTTAGGCATCTTGCGCTTTCTCTCTATAGGAATCCAGGATCCCCGAGATAGAATCCGTGCTTACCTTCCCAAACAGTTTTTCGTTGATCATCACAGCAGGAGCCAGATCGCAGGCCCCGATACATTCAACCTCCACTATGGTGAAGAGACCGTCCGCTGTCGTCTCTCCCAGCTCCACCTTCAAGTTCTCCCTTATGGCCTCGATAACTTCGGGGGCGCCGTTTATCGAACAACTCAGGTTTCTGCACACCTGTATCAGGTACTTGCCGATGGGCTTCGTGAAATACATGGTGTAGTACGTCGCGACCTCAAAGGCTCTGACGTGGGGTATGTCGAGAAAATCGGCAACGAAAACGAGATGTTCCTCCTCAAGATGCCCTTTCGTCTCCTGGACAAAATGCAGCAGTGGCATGATCGCTGAAGCCTGAACCTCATATCTTGCAACGATGTCTTCCATTTTCTTTATCTGTTCATGGTCAAACAGCTTCATATTATGTTACCTGTCGATCTCCCCGAGGACTATGTCAAGGCTTCCGATAATTGCCACAACATCGGCCAGCATATGCCCCTTTACCATAGTCAGCAGCGACTGGAGGTTCACGAAGGAAGGGGGCCTGATCCTGAGCCTGTAGGGATTTGGCCCTCCGTCGCTTACTATGTAAAAGCCGAGCTCTCCCTTGGGAGATTCAATTGTGGAGTAGACCTCACCTTTAGGCGGAGCCATGCCCTCCACAATGAGTTTGAAGTGGTGGATCATGGCTTCAATGGATATGTCCAGCCTGGTCTTGTCTGGAAGAACGTACTTGGCTGTCCTTTCGATGAAGGGTCCTTCAGGCATTCCCTCAACCAGCTGGCGGATCATTCGAACGCTCTGGCGCATCTCGACGATCCTGGCCAGGTACCTTGCGTATACATCTCCTTCCGTATACACAGGAACCTCGAAATCTATCTCGTCGTAGGCTTCGTAGGGTTCATCTCTCCTGATATCCCAGTCCACACCTGAACCGCGAAGGGACGGTCCGGAAAGACCCAGGGAGATGGCCTCATCTCCGGTTATCACGCCGACGCCCACTGTTCTTTTCAGCCAGATCCTGTTTTTGGTAAGAAGCCTCTCATATTCATCGATCCTGCCGGGAAAGGTATCCAGAAAAGCCTTGATCTTCGCGTCAAAACCCGCAGGGAGGTCTTTTACCACTCCTCCAGGTCTGAAGTAGGTCATCATAAGCCTTGTACCGGCTGTTTCCTCGATGATGTCCAGGACATCCTCCCGCTCTCTCATGGCATAGAGAAGGACTGTCATGGCCCCTATATCCGCCGCATGAGTACCAAGCCAGAGCAGGTGGCTGCCTATTCTGGTGATCTCGGCAAAAAGGGTCCTGATGTACATGGCCCGCCTGGGCACCTCAAGACCGATGAGCTTTTCCACAGCAAGTATGTAGGCAAGATTATTCGTTCCCGAGGCCAGGTAGTCCAATCTGTCCGTCAGGGGAAGAACCTGGATATATTTTTTCTGCTCTGCAAGTTTTTCGATACCACGATGCAGGTAGCCTATCTCGGGTACGGCATTGACCACCGTTTCACCATCGAGTTCCAGGATCACCCTGAGCACCCCGTGTGTCGAGGGGTGGTGGGGACCCATGTTGATGGTCATGATCTCCTGTCTCGCCACTACTTTCTCCTCACCACTTGATACGCCCACCCGTTGGAAAATCCTTACGCAAGGGATGGCCCACGAATCCTTCGGGGTTCATTATTCTCCTCATATCCGGATGTCCTGAGAAAACAACTCCCAAAAGATCATAAACTTCCCTTTCCATCCAATCAGCCGCCTGCCAGATGGAAACAACACTGTCGGCCTCCTGGCCTTCAGCTACGGTCGTCTTGACCCGGAAGCGCGAATTATTGGGGATCGAGTAGAGCTGGTATACGATCTCGAAGGGTTCATCTTCCCTGGGAAAGTGAACAGCAGTCAGATCCGAGAGAAAATCGTAGGAAAGAGCGGGTTCAAGAGCCAGATAATGAAGTACTTCCCTGCACTTGTCAGACTTTACAACACCCCACACCTCTCCCCTGAAAGAACCGGAGCCAACAACAGATTCCGGAAAGTTCTCCTGGATGCTAACGATCGCGGGATGTTCCTCGGGGTTGTCTCCCGAAAAATTCTGCCTGTTCCAATCAACCGTCATAGTCTATTCATCTTTCAGTTCAGGGGGTATGAATCCCGGTTTTACATCCAGGGGTTTTGCCCGGAAGTGAACCTGGCTGTCGATCTTCTTCTGAAGAGTCATGAGTCCATGAAGCAGAGCCTCGGGCCTTGGAGGGCAACCTGGAATGTAGACATCAACGGGAACGATGTGGCTGACCCCCGGAACGACGCTATAGGTCTGGAATATCCCCCCGCACGTAGCGCAGCTTCCCATGGCGAGGACCCACTTGGGCTCGGACATCTGATCGTAGAGTTTTTTTACCACAGGCGCCATCTTGTTGGTGACGGTTCCGGCAACGATCATCAAGTCTGCTTGCCTGGGGGATGCCCGGAAAACCTCCGAGCCGAATCTCGCGATATCGTACCTTGCGCATCCGACTGCGATCATCTCAATGGCGCAGCAGGCCAGGCCGAACTGAAGCGGCCAGACAGAGGACCGCTGGGCCAGGTTCATGAACGCACTTGCGGTAGTCAGGAATACATTATCTTCAGTGGGTAAAGGACCGCGGGAAAAACTGCTACGATTCTTCTTCATGACCAGTTAAGAGCACCTTTCCTCCACACATAGACGTAGCCTAAGAGGAGAACAGCGACGAACAACACCATCTCGATGAACCCGAAAATCATCGGCTCAAACCGGTCGAAGAGAATGGCCCACGGATAGAGGAAGACCACCTCAATATCGAAGAGAATGAAGAGCATCGCAATGAGATAGAAGCGTATATCCAGCCTCCGGCGGGCATCTTTGATGGGTGCCATGCCGCACTC
>DAOVVW010000050.1 GCA_030636965.1 Pseudomonadota bacterium
AAAAGGGTGGTTTCCGCTTCCCTCACGGATCAATGACTCAAGGTTTATGTCATTGATCCGGGCGCCCATGCACGGGCGCGATGGTAATATATTGTCGTATAAAGTCCATTCATGGCTTTTTACTTTGCGGAAAGCGAAAAGTGTCATTTTCACTTTCCTCACAAATCAATAACTTGCTGTGCAAGTCATTGATTTGGGCGCCCCTCGATGGGCGCGTTGATGACTTCTTGCGAAGTCATCAACTTTCAATTCCGGTTTTATCATTTCGGAAAAGAGGGGGTATTTAACAATGGATTTGGCAAAAAGAGTAACCGGCATCAAACCATCACCGACTCTGGCTATTGCCGCCAAGGCAAAGCAGATGAAGTCCGAAGGCATCGACGTAGTGGGATTCGGAGCAGGTGAGCCCGATTTCGACACTCCTGATAATATTAAACAGGCGGCGATCAAGGCCCTGGAGGAGGGTTTTACGAAATACACGCCTGTGGCGGGTACAGATGAAGCCAGGGATGCGATAATTGGAAAACTGAAGCGCGATCAGGGTCTTGATTACGAAAGGAACCAGATCATCATCTCCTGTGGCGCAAAGCACACCCTTTACAATATCACCCAGGCGCTTTTTCAGGCGGGGGACGAAGTACTGATACCGGCACCCTATTGGGTATCCTATCCGGATCAGCTGATCCTTGCAGACGCAACGCCGGTAATAGTGGAAACCGCAGAGGAAAACGGCTTTACGGTTACAGTTGAGGATCTTGAAAAGGCGATTACGGAAAGGACCAGGGCACTGGTGTTAAACAGCCCCAGCAACCCTACAGGGGGAGCGTATACACGTGGGCAGCTCGAGGAGATCGCCGATCTCGTCAAGAAGAAAGATATCCTGGTGATCTCCGATGAGATCTACGAGAAGATTATATACAGAGATTTTGAGTTTACAAGCATAGCCCAACTGCCTGAAATGCAGGACAGGACGGTGCTGGTGAACGGCTTTTCAAAAGCTTATTCAATGACGGGCTGGAGGCTTGGCTATGCCGCCGCACCGGCAGAACTGGTGGGGGCAATTGCCAAGATCCAGAGCCAGAGCACGTCCAATAATACGTCCTTTACCCTACCCGCTGCCGTGGAGGCCTTGAACGGGCCCCAGGATTTTGTGGAGATGATGGTGGTTGAGTTCGACAAAAGACGAAAATACATAGTTGAAAGGCTTAACGGTATGGATGGCGTGGACTGTTTTGACCCGGTCGGGGCCTTTTACGTCTTCCCCAATTTTGCCCAGGTTCACAAGAGATCCTTTAAAGGAAAGCTTATCGGAGATTCCACCGGACTGGCCGATTACCTCCTGAGCGAGGCAAAAGTAGCTGTTGTACCAGGGATCGCCTTCGGAGCGGATGATAACGCAAGGCTCTCTTTTGCTACATCCATGGAGAATATCGAGAAGGGTATTGACCGCATTGAGGCGGCTATAGAGGACCTGGAATAAAGGAGTAGATATGAAGCTGGTAAGATTTGTTCCGCAGGCAGGGACCGGGTCCGATACCCCGCGATGGGGTGTTCTGGAAGATAACGAAATACAGGTTCTTTCAGAAGAGCCCTTCGCAGGGATCTCCCGGGAGGATACAGCCCTTTCCCTCCCAGAGGCGCAGCTGCTTCCTCCAGTCATGCCCGGGAAAGTGGTCTGTGTGGGCTATAATTATATTGGTCACATCGAGGAGATGGGCCAGCAGGTCCCGGATGAACCACTCCTTTTTCTCAAGGCATCCAGTGCCATAGTGGGAAGCGGGGACGACATCATCCTCCCGCCGGAATCTGAGAGGGTGGACTATGAGGGTGAGCTGGCCATAGTGATAGGGACAAGGTGCAGAAGGGTGTCCACTTCCGAAGCGGAGCAGGTTGTGCTTGGATACACTATCCTCAACGACGTGACAGCGAGGGACCTGCAGCGAAAGGACGGGCAGTTTTCCAGGGGCAAGAGTTTCGATACGTTCTGTCCGCTGGGCCCCTGGGTCGTGACGGATCTCGATCCGTTGAAATCGAATGTTGTTACCAGGGTAAACGGTGAGATAAGGCAGGATGCGGCTATATCATCCATGATCTTCACACCGGCTTTCCTGGTATCCTATGTCAGCCAGGCCATGACCCTCGAACCTGGAGATGTTATCGCCACCGGCACACCGGCCGGCGTAGGGCCTCTGGCCGAGGGCGATGAGGTCAGTATCTCTGTGGACGGCCTTGGGATTCTTGCGAACCCTGTAAGGAGTGAACAGGATAGATGAGCAGCAAGTCAGCTTTACCGATAGCCCTTACAATGGGTGATCCTGCAGGGATCGGTTCCGAGATCATCGCTCTTTCCCTGGAAAATGAGGATCGGAGGCAGCGCTGTATTGTTGTGGGTGATGTAGACCGCCTGAGAGCGGGGGCTAGAAAGGCTGGAAGCCCTGTAAAATACAGACGGATAAAAAGCCCGGCCGAAGCCGGCAAATATGACGGGGAGGTACCTGTAGTAGATCTTAAGGTGGTTCCGAAGAATCTCGCCTTTGGAGTCTTAAGCAAAGATGGTGGCGAGGCGGCTTTCGCGAGCCTGATAAAGGCTATCGATCTCAGCATGGCAGCGGAAGTCGCGGCGATTGTCACCGCTCCCATCAACAAGGAATCGCTGCACCTGGCAGGACATTCATACCCCGGGCATACAGAGATCCTGGCCGAAAGGACGGGGGCGCCCGATTATGTGATGATGCTCGCTGCCGGCAGCATGAGGGTCCTTCATGTCACTACTCATATCAGGATGTCCCAGGTTCCGGAATCCATCACCACTGAAAGGATTCTCAGGGTTCTAGAGCTGGGACAAAAGGCGCTCAGGGACATGGGTGTTGATGAACCGAGGTTCGGCGTTGCAGGTTTGAATCCCCACGCCGGGGAGGGTGGTATATTCGGAGATGAGGAGGAGCTGATCATAGCTCCAGCTATAGAAAAGGCAAAAAAAATGGGTATTGATGCAATTGGCCCTGTCCCGCCCGATATAGTCTTCCTGAGAATGAACAGGGGCCATTACGACGCTGTAATTGCCATGTATCATGATCAGGGTCATATCCCACTTAAGCTGCTGGCCTTTGAGTCCGGGGTAAATGTGACTCTGGGGCTGCCCATCATAAGAACGTCTGTGGATCACGGAACGGCCTTCGACATTGCCGGGAAGGGGCTCGCGGATCCTGGAAGTATGGTTGAAGCTATAGGTCTGGCCATTTCCATGACAGGAGAGTAGATGCAGGGTAGAAAAAAGATCATGCACCGGTGGACAAATCCCCGGGTGCAGCCGATAGTATTGTTTTTTCTGTGTGCCTTTGTCCTCCCACTCTCATTTCTCACTGGTATCATTCACGCCCAGGAGGAGGAAGATGAGAGAATAGAGATCGGTGTCGTACTGCCCCTGTCCGGTTCCAACTCGGTGTTCGGCCACATCCAGAAAAACTCCATGATCATGGCGGTTGAGAAGATAAATTCCGAGGGGGGGATAGATGGCACACCCCTTTTCCTGGACATAAAGAATTCGGGCAGCAGGATCAGGACCGCCAGGCTGATAGTAAAAAGCTTTATTGAAAACAGAGGATATTCCCTGGTGATGGGAGGATTCAGTTCAAGCATCACTGCAGCTATCGCTGCATATTCTGAGAGAATGGGCGTGCCCTACCTTTCGATAACAGGATCGGCCGATGCGATCACGCAGCGCGGCTACAGTTACCTTTTCAGAATGAATCCGTCTCTCGGTATGTACAATTACGGTATGGAGGATTTTCTGGGCAACGTGGTCAAACCGGTAAAAGTTGCTGTCGTGTACGAAGAAAACACCTTTGGGCTTGGTAACTCCAGGGCAATTGTCCGAGCAGCCGGGACCTTCGGCTGGAGTGTTCCGGTGGACTACGGATACGAGGGTGGAAAGCTGAAACTCGAAGAGCTGATCGGTAAACTGGATGAGGCTCGGCCGGATGTTCTATATCTGGCATGTTATATAGGCGATGCTGTCAGGATCCTTAAAGGTCTGGATGACAGAAATATGAGTATTGGCCTGGTGGCAGGTTCAGCGGAGCTTGCAAGATCTCACTTTCTGTCTGAATCCGGGGCTGGGGGCGAGAATGCCGTGGTCTCGGTCATTTGGGCTCCAGGCCTCGAATATCCCGGCACGGCTGAATATGTCCGGGAATACACGGAAAAGTTTGGCAGTGAGCCCGACTATCATGGTGCGGAGGCCTATGCCGTTGTCCAGGTAGCAGCCGACGCTCTGAAAAGATCTGTCCTTCTACAACCCCAGTCCATCACAGATGCACTCACTTCAACGGATATTCTGACGGTTTTCGGACCAGTATCCTTCCCATCTACCGGAAAGTTCACGAACCAGAACGAACCGCCCACTTACGTGATCCAGTGGCAGAATGAAAAGCCTGTCGTTGTGTGGCCCAGGGAGTTTGCCGAGGCCGAGTACATTCTTCCTGGTGTCGATACTGGTTCTGAAAGTCAGTCTGAGGAGTTGCAGGACTGATAGTGTCTTTAGTATTTGGGACCAGAATTCAGAATACAGTAGTCAGGAGTCAGAATTCTGATTCAATAATCCTGGGTCATGGGTCCTGGGTCCCCGGCTGCAAGCCGGTACACGTTGATAAAACAAAGGAATAATGCTACTTATCCGACTTCATTAATCTGCTTTCCGGTGTCTGGAGCCTGCTATAATCGACAAAACACACTTGAAACATTCGGAAATGTCTGCCTCACAGGTAGAGGAGATAAATGTCTGAAAAAGTGAGAGGTAAAAAGGACGAATCCAACCAGGTGGAACACATAGGCCTTGAGCTTCGCCAGAAGAACAGGGGTCTTGTGGGAGTCGACAGCAAGATACCCATCAAGGACACATCTGCGCTCAGCCTCCTTTACACACCCGGTGTCGCCGCACCCTGCTTGGAGATCGCAAAAGATGCCATGCGATCCTTCGATCTTACCTGCAGAGGAAATACGATCGCGGTCGTGAGCGATGGTTCAGCCGTCTACGGCCTTGGAAGTACCGGGCCCGGTTCGGCCCTTGCCATGCTCGAGGGCCGAAGTGTGTTCTTCAAGACTTTCGCTGGTGTGGATGCCATGCCGATTGCTCTTAATACAATGGATTGCGACGAGATCGTGGACGTATGCCTCAGGCTCTCTACCAGCTTCGGTGGAATAGTTCTCGAGGATATTGCCGCTCCCAAATGCTTCACACTGGAGAGAAACCTCAAAAAAGCAACCAGGATACCTGTGTTTCACAACGATCAACACGGAGCTGCCATCGCAGTGCTTGCGGCACTTATCAATGCGCTCAAAGTTGTGGAAAAGCGGATCGAGAAAATCAAGATCGTCATCAGCGGCGCAGGAGCGGCCGGAATCAGTACGGCAAACCTTCTTCTGGCGGCGGGGGCCAGGGATGTAATTCTCTGCGACAAATATGGAGCCATTTACCGTTATCGGCTCCATCCTATGAACTGGGCAAAATCAGAGATCTCACTGAAGACAAACCGTAAACGTAAGAGCGGGTCTCTTGGCGAGATGATGGAAGGAGCCGACGTTTTCTTAGGGCTTTCGGCCCCGGGGATAGTATCGGCCGATATGGTAAAGAGTATGAACAAGGGCGCTATCGTCTTTGCCATGGCAAATCCCATTCCGGAAATAATGCCGGATGAGGCCTTAAAGGCGGGTGCGGTAGTTGTGGGTTCCGGAAGGTCCGACTACCCAAACGAGATAAACTCTGCCAATGTCGCTCCGGGCCTTTTCCGGGGCCTCCTTGATGTTCGCGCGGTGAGGATCACTGAACAGATGTACCTTGCTGCGGCAGAGGTTATTGCAGGCATGCTGAGTGAAGACGAGCTGAAACCCAACTACATAGTTCCTCCTATATTCGATTTTCAGATCGCCTGTGAACTTGCCAGGGTGGTTGCCGAGACGGCCATTGATACCGGCGACGCCAGGGTTCCCGTTTCGCCGGCGCAGATCGAAAAGAAGACCCGGAAGATTATTTACGAGAACGAATACACGGTCCTTCCTCCTGTTCCGCCTCGCAAGAAGAAAATGGATCTGGACGAAGAATCCATCGATCTGCACCACAGGTACCAGGGCGTTCTCGAGGTTAAGGTAAAGGTTCCCGTACGGGACGAATACCTGCTCAACAGGGTATACCTGCCCCCCGAGGCCACCGAGGCCAGCATCCTGATCTCCAAGGAGCCCGACAAGGTATACGACCTGACCTGCAAAGGGAACCTGGTTGCCATAGTCAGCGACGGCAGCGCAGTCCTGGGCCTTGGTGACATAGGGCCCCGCGCGGCACTCCCAGTCATGGAGGGCAAGGCCATCCTCTTCAAGACCTTCGCGGGTGTTGAAGCTTTCCCTATATGCGTCTGTACACAGGATGTAGACGAGATAGTAGAACTTGTGAAGGCGATCTCGCCCACATTCGGCGGAGTTAACCTTGAGGATATTTCGGCGCCCAGGTGTTTCGAGATAGAGGAAAGGCTCAAGGCGGAAACGGACATCCCCATTTTCCACGATGATCAGCATGGAACAGCAGTGGTGACA